>NZ_CP132451.1:0-18098 GCF_032595795.2 Borreliella americana
AGTTTATTAGTTTTTAGTTTAATTAATACAAAAAACTATACTTGCCGCAATCAATCAATAAAAAGAGAATTCACAATTAAAAAATAATAAAAAGAGAATTCACAATTAAAAAATTAAAAACTTAAATAAATATTGGCTATAATAACTAAAATTGAAATAAAAAACTCAATAATAAATAATGGTAAAACAAACTTAAACCATGTACCATAACTTAATCTAGATATTCCTAATACTGCCATTATAACTCCGCTGGTAGGTGTTATTAAATTAACAAGTCCAGATGAAGTTTGCATGGCAATAACAACCGAAGATCTTGGAATTGATAAAAAATCAGCAAGTGGAGCCATTATTGGCATAGTTAGACTGGCATGACCTGATGAAGATGGAACAACAAATCCTATAAATATTTGAATAATTTCATTCAAAACAATAAAAAGGGGTCTTGGAAGATTATATAAAAAATTAGTAGCAGCATTTAACATAGTATCAGTAATCAACCCATCATCACATACTATCATAACACCTCTAGCAAGTCCAATAACAAGAGCGGCCTTCCTTTTTTGCAAGCCCTTAATTGATAAATTCTATATTACTGTGTTTTTATTATTATAATTAGCCACAAAGTAATAATACATTTTATGTAAAAGGTCTTTTCTTTGATTTAAATTTTTTTGATAGTTTTCTTTAGCATTTCTTAAGCTTATTTTAATTTTTTTAGTAAACATTTGAGATGATCATTCCATAGGATTATTAAAAGAAATGAAATTATTAAAAATTTAGTAGTAGTAAAAAAGATACTAATAATAAATATTATATTTCATTATCAATTGGGGTAAAAAAATACCAAAACTTTTTTTGTTTTTTTCCAAAAATAATCTATTTGACACTTATCATTTAATTATACAAAAATATTATACACCCAAATACTTTTGAAAATATTTTTTTTAATTAGTATTAGAATGTATTTTTCATTTATAAGCTAATATATTAACACTCATTTTTTAAAAACTCCAAAAAACTACACCCTAAAATCAACTTGCTGCAAGCCTATATCCCACTAACAGTCAGGCCTATTGCTTCCATTAAAGCAATAAAAAATTTGAAAACATTTTTCTATAAAAAATGGTGCCGGTACTAAAACACTCCTTTTTACATGTTTTTATTCCCAAACAACTTCTATTATAGCTATCTAAATTAAAATTCTTTTGAAAAAAGTTTAAACGACTTACTCTTGCTTATCAGACAAATAATAATTCAATAAAGCTAAAATTAATATTATTCTATATAAACATTAAACAAAGTCCTCATATACAACCCTTATCCATCTTGCTACCACAGTAAACTATAAATATGCAAGTTTATCAAAATACTATTATTACTAAACTTAAAAAGCTCTACTAAAATAGATTGCTCTAGAAAACTAATAAATATAATGCACACTTGTATCCCAATTTTATCTTTTCTCAAGAATTATTAAATACCAAATCATTATATTAATTTATAGAAATCAAATCTTTTAGATAAGATGTCTTTATTTTATAAAGACATCTTATCTAAAAGATTGGTCATAGATGCTTAAATAAAAATTTTATATAAAATTAATATTATAAAAACATAATAACTGCCTTTAATAAAGGCTAATCAACCATATATCAAAATGGATTTAAAAAGCTCAAAATCAAAATACTATAAGACTTCTAATAATAAACATATTATTATAATAATTACAATATTTTATATTTAATTAAATATAATCTTATATTGAATATTGGATTATATTGAATATTGGATTATATTTAATATAAGATTATATTAGATTTTAGATTTTAAATAAGGAGAATATTTATGAAACATAAAATCATTGCGGGCTTATTTGCTTTTCTGTTTTTAGCTTGCAATCCAGATTTTAACACTAAGCAAAAAAATATAAAGTATAAATCTAGTAAAAAAAGATTAAAATCCAATAAAAAAGGATTAAAATCTAATAAAGAAGCAAATCTAACTCAAAAAGAAGGCCCAAATCAACAAGAAAACTCTAACCAAGAAAAAGATCTTAATAAAAAAACAGAGAACTCACTACTTGATGATTTAAGAAATTTAATAGAAAAAGCTTATGAAGATAACAAAAAATATGAAAAAAAGCTAGAAGAAGAATCTGAAACCCAATATGGACTGTCGGCTTTCAAAATCTTGGGTTGGCCATCATTGCCAGGTGAAAAGGTGGCCGAAAACACTGAAAGATCCAAAAGCTATAGAAAACGAACTTATAGTATTTTAACAAATACTATTAGTGACGATGAATTAAAAAACTTTTCAAAAATTGTAGAGTCATCCGGTCAAATACAAGGTATATTTAATATCTTCAACTCACTTGGAGGTGCTTTTGAAGACGTAGTTGCTTTCTTGTATCCCAAAAAAGATAGTCTAGAAAAATTAGAGACTTCACATTTAGAAAAGCTTAAGGATTCTTTAGAAAAATTTTTATCTACAAAAACAACAATCTCAGAAATGATGCACCAACTCTTGCTGGACTATCAAAATAATATAAACGGTATACAAATAGATGAAAAACTTAAATCTCATATAGAAGATATTTACAATCAAATCACAGAAAAAACCAAAGAAGCAGAAAAGTTTAAAAATGACATATATTCAATATATAATAACTTTCAAATTGTACATTGAAATTCTCATAATGTAAAAGCCTATCTTTAATGAAGATAGGCTTAACGTTTTACTATAGATTAAAAATATTTTTTAACCTATACTTTACATAAACTTTAATTATAATAATAAGTAAACTGCTGTTTCTGTAGATCTTTAACTTAATAATGGTAGTATCAATAAGATTAATATTACTAATGATATATTCTTTAAAAGAAGTACACTTAAAGGCAATTAATATAAAATTCATTACCTTTAATAATTTTATTTTTAACAATTGCCAGTTACAAACAAAAATTAAAATTACATAGCAAATTCTTTACATAAGAGAACCCATGATGAATTCAATTGTGGAAAGGGTCATATTAATTTATTATCAGAATTTGCTCCCAACATTCCAAACTTATAAAATTCATCAATAATCTAAAAATGATTATTCTGCCCTCTTCCCCACTAGGAAAGCCTATATTTAGACAATTTAAAAGTCTATTCTGAGCAAAAATAAATCTATTTATTAAAAATTTTATAAAAATCAATCAAAATAATTCTTAAAAAGCTCAAATACTACAAATCCCTTGCAATGAAAATATTATTATGATTATATTAATATTGGATTATATTAATATTGGATTATTTTAGATTTTAGATTTTAAGTAAGGAGAATATTTATGAAATATAACATCATTGCTAGCTTATTTGTTTTTCTATTTCTAAATGCTTGCAATCCAGATTTTAACACCAATCAAAAAGACATGAGGTATCAATCCAACAAAAAAGGCCCAAAATCCCAAAAAAAAAAGATTTAAATCTACCCAAAAAGGATTCAAACCTAATAAGGAAGTGAATTCTAATAAAACAACAGAAACCACAATACATGATGATTTAAAAAATTTAATAGAACAAGCTCAAGCAGATAGCGAAAAATATAAAAAAAAGTTGGAAGAAGAAGATGAAAACCAATATGGATTATTGGAAGCTTTCAAGCTCATCTTTTGGTCAGGATCCAAAGAAATAAATATAAAGGCATCCGACAATAACCAGATATCTAAAAAATATAGAAAAAATATTTATAGCACTCTAGCTATTGATGATAACAAATTAAATAGCTTTTCAAAAATGCTAACAACATCATCTCGAATGCTGGGAGTATTTAGCGCCCTTAACAACCTT
This sequence comes from Borreliella americana, assembly GCF_032595795.2. NCBI lineage: Bacteria > Pseudomonadati > Spirochaetota > Spirochaetia > Spirochaetales > Borreliaceae > Borreliella > Borreliella americana. The sequence continues at coordinate 3,835 of NZ_CP132451.1, forward strand.
GGAAATATTGTTGAAGAGGTAACTGTTAGCTTATATTCCAAAAAAAGAAACTCTAGAAAAGCTAGAAATTCCAAATTTAGATAAGCTTAAAAATTTGTTTGCAAAATTAGTATCTATAAAAATAACAGTCTCAAAAATTATGCACCAACTTTTGTCAGATTATCAAAATAATAAAAATAGTATAAACACAGATATGAATGCGCTTAGCTCTCGTGCAAAAATAATTTACAATCAACTATTATTAAAAGAGGAAGAAGCTCGCAAACTACAAAAAGAAATATTTTCAATATATAAATAGCCTTTAAGTTATTATATATTAAAAAATTATTATAATAATCCAAAAGTCTACCCTTAATAAAGGGTAGACTTAGCGTTTTAACTAAAAATTAAAAAGGATTTTTAGCCTATAATTTACATAAAAATTTAGGGGTATAAGCTTATAAAATTAATTTATTTATTTTAAATATTCTTTTTATAATATCCCAAAATTCCTCTGGTAAAAAGATAATAAATTTCAAACCAAAAATAAATTTTCAATAATGACACTCAAACAAATAAAATATCTTCTCATAGACTTTTAAGATACTATTTTTAGATTGTTAATAAATTTAAACAACATAATGATCGAATTCTAATAACAATCAAACTGCTATGTCTATAATATTAAATTTAATAATAATATCAATAGATTATTATTAATGGCATATTCTTTTAAAAGAATTGCATTTAAAAGGAATTAATGTAAGATTTCTAAAAATTCCCTTTTACATAACTTTAATTGACAGTTTGCTTAATAAAAAGTGTTTCATACTTATATGAAGACCAATCAACTCTTTTATAAATACTTTTATAACTTCTTTTGATTGATTTTGGGATATATTCTGTGTAATTATAGGCTTTATTATCACTTATATATCCTATTAATTATCAACTAATATTGGCTGCTAAAATAGAAATAAATACATAGTACCAGGGGTTCATCTTCTCTTTATCCAATAATACTTAATTATTGCTTGAAACCCTATTCTTGATCTAGAATCATATCTCTATTGAGGAATATTCTTTTGATATATTATGATCAAAAAAGTATATTCAGAGTCAAAACAAATCTATTATTAACAAATTTAATAAAAATCAGTCAAAATAATTTTTAAAAAGTTTAAATTACTATAAAATATCTCTAAAGAAAAATATCATTATGATAATTTCAATACTCTATATTTAATTAAATATAATATTATATTTAATACTGGATTATATTTAATATTGTATTATATTTAATTTTAGATTTTAGATTTCAAGTAAGGAGAATATTTATGAAACATAAAATCATTGCCAGCTTATTTGTTTTTCTATTTTTAGCTTGCAATACAGATTTTAACGCTATACAAAAAAATATGAAGCATCAATCTAGTAAAAAAGGAACAAAATCCAATAAAAAATTAAAACCCAAAACAGAATCAAATCTAAATCAAAAAGAAGGCCCAAATCAAAAAGAAAACCGCCATACAAACCCTAAAAACACACTGATTAATGATTTAAGAAATTTAATAGGCAAAGCACATGCAGATAACGAAAAATATGAAAAAAAGTTGAAAGAAGAACCCAAAGAACAATATGGAATAGAAGCTTTTAAAACCTTGGGTTGGTCATCATCACCAGGTGAAAAGGTGGCCGCTGATACCGAGAGAGCAAGAAGATATAGAAAAAACATTTACAGCATTTTAAATACTATTGATGATAATCAATTAAGGAAATTTTCAGAAATTGTAATGTTATCAGGACAAATGCAAGGCATATTCAACGAGCTTGAAGCACTTGGATACGCTCTTGCAAACTTGACTGCTCCCTTATATTCCAAAAAAGACAATCTAGAAAAAATAGAGATTTCAAATCTAAAAAAGCTTAAAGATTCATTTGAAAAATTATTATCCATAACAACAACTGTTTCAAAAATGATGCACCAACTTTTATTAAACTATAAAAATGATAAATATCATATAAGAACAGATGAAAAGAAGCTTAAATCTCATGCAGATACACTTTACAATCAAATAGCAGAAAAAAGAAAAGAAGCAGAAAACCTGGTAAATTACATATTTTCAATTATAAATAACATTTAAATTATATGTTGAAATTATCGCAATGTTTAAGCCTATCTTTATTAGAGATAGGCTTAAACCAAAGATCACAAAGAATTTTTAACCTATCATTTATATAAACTTTAGGTGGAAATAAGTTTGTAAAATTGATTTATTGGTTTTATAAATATTCTTTTTATGACATCTGTAATAAACTAATCTGATAAAAAAAACAATAGCTTTTAAAGCCAAAAATAAAATCTTCAATAATACACACTCATATTTTTAATATTTTATGTTTGGTTTTCTTTATAGAAAAGAACTCTTAATAAATCCAATTATGATAATGAACACATTCATTTAGTATTAGAATTGGCTCCCAATATTTAACCTTCTAAATTTATCAATAATCCAAAAACGATATCCTAAAGATTTATAAGAAAAAATATTTTACTTATTATATAAGCATTACTTACACTCTTGTTTTGGCTTTGAATAATATTTGATTTTATCTATATAAAAAGAAAACCCCTTAAAGATAAGAGGTTAATTTAAAAGAATGTATGGTATGAAGTAAATATTGATAATAAATTCTTTTAATTTTAAAAAAGGAGAATATTTAATACTCAATTATTAGTTCAATAATTGAGTATTACCATGTATTTTAAAAATTTTTTTAAAAAAAATTAGATTTTTGCAGATAAAATCAAATATTATTCAAAGCCAAAACAAGAGTGTAAGTAATGCTTATATAATAAGTAAAATATTTTTTCTTATAAATCTTTAAAATTACTGTCTTTATATAGCTATCCATAATAAAACAAGAAGCTGTTTTTATAATCCTTGATTTAGAAACATCATATTGCTATCTGACACAAATCTCTGCAAAATATTGAAAGAAATATTTTCTAAAAAATCAACAAAAACTGCTGTTACAGCTAAAATTTTTATAAATTTCAGACTTAATAGATAAAAACGGTTTACTAAAATTATTCAAGGCTGCTATCATATAATAAGTTGTATAATGAAAAATAAAACTTTTATATTCTTAATATTTTTGATTAAAAATTTAGCAATATATGCTCAAAGTATAAACTATGAATTTAAACAGGATAAAATTAAAAATCTAAAAGGGATATTTATTAATTATAAAGTCTATCTAGCAGAAAATTTAGCAATTGATAATGTAAAAACCTTAAATCATATTTCTACATTCAAAATCAATCTTGTTATTGACAAACAAATTGCAAATTCTATTAAAAACGAACAAGATGTAATTAGAGCCGGAAATGAATGCGGAATCTTTTTAGAATTTCAAATCAATAACCGTATATACTATGCCCAATTTTCATCAATAAAATATATTTTACAAGCAATTGAGAGTTTTACTAAAATTAAAAATACAATTAACAATTTAGAAATCAAAAATCTTGAAGGAAATGGAATTTTTTTATACAAAAATGGTCACTCATATAATTTAAAAACAGATTTTCAAGAAAAAGCAATATTTGTAAATTTTTTTGGCTTTAAAGATAATACTGGAAGACCTTACTTTATATTTTATTATGACAATATAGATGATAAAGATAAAAATTTAAAAACAATATTAATTTCATTTGAAGAATTTCATAATGGAATAAGAGAAGGACTATTCTTGCTGAGAAATGAAAAAGCTATACTAGAATTCATTAATTTTTCAAAAAATTAACACAATAGATAATATTAAAAACATTTTAAAGTCGATATTATAATAAACTAATATCAAAAAATTATACTAAACACCCTTAATCTATATCCTTTTATCAAAATGATTATTCCGATTGGACTTGAAAATTATTTAAATTTAAGTCACCTATCATCAAGCAATTTAACTTTTGAATTAAAATCATCCAAAAACTTTTTAAAAGGAATCTTATTAAAACTTACAATAACATCATTTCTGAACGCATAAATTCTAAATGCCGCTATATTATCATTCCCCAAGGCAACAAATCTTATAAATTCGCTTTCTGAAATAAAAAATTTATAAATTTCTACCTTAATATTTTTTTCAGTAATCACTGTTGTGTAATCATAAGGAAAATATGAATCATAAAAATCATTATAATAAATAACACGTTTGCTATCCTCTGAAACTAGCTCTCCTTTAGCCTCAAATCTAGTATCTGTGATTATCTTTTCAGGCTTTATTTGACTAGAATTTCTAGATTCAACTCTAACCAAAATAAAATATTCTTTTTTATTTTTCAATTTATCATATTTAATAGAAATTACAGACCTAAATATGCCATCTCTAGAATAATTTACTCCAATATCATATTGTGAATCTAATACTTGAGAAAACCTATCGTAAGCTATTTGATAAGTTTGACAAGAAACTAAAAAAAACACCAAAAGAAAATACTTTAAAATAAATTGTGAATTCATTAAAACCCCCTTAGTTTATCTTATATTTATTTTTAAAAAAATTCTCAAAAATCAGAAAATTAAAGAAGACAATCAATTCAAATAAAAACATTCTAATTTTACAACTTGAATTAAAATTAAAAAACTATTATTATTAGGTGTTGTTCTAATAAAAACCAATTTAAAAGATTAGACTATATCTAATCCCAATTTATATAAATTTCAAAGTGCATCTATAGGAGAAATCGTGTATACTGACCCAAGGTCGATTATTAATACTTACTTTGTAAAAAACAAAAAAATCTTCATTATCAACCCAATAGCTTTTAAATTTGAACTTAATTTTGAAAAAACTATTCAAACAAATTCAAAAGAGAATATAGCACTTAAAACATTTAAAGGAGGAATGATTGGTTTGCAATTAAGGTCAAATGAATTTTCTAAATTACCAAAAGACGTTCTAAAGGGGGAGCTTGAATTTTATATTAACTATGTAAGTGAAGAAAAGCTCAAAATAATTTATGATATGATGGTAGTCAAAGTTTACACAATTGATTTAAAAGCTAATAATAAAGACGAAATTTACCTAATCGGACTTAAAATACTTGGTTCTATTTATAGAAAAGAAAATATAGAAAATGCGTTTATTCCTATTATAAAAAATAACAATACTTATCTTTTTGAAAACAAAGCAAGCAACCAAAAAGTTAATTTACTACTAAAAGGCATCGACAAGACCATTGAACTTCCGTTTTTAACAAAAATCAGCTATTCAAATATCAAAACTATTAATACCGCCGACATAAAAACTAATGAAAATTTAAATGTAAGCATTAAAACAACGAATAGAATGTTACTAAACCTAAGCACAAAAATCTACGAGGAATTAATCTTAACAAATTCAAATCAAATAAAAACTATCAACAATAAACAAAAGATTCTAAAAACACTAAGATCTTTTATTGAAAATGAGAATGGATTGGGAGGCAAAATAAGATTAATCTTCTTAGAAAGAACAAATTTTTTAACTAAAAATTTAAACTTAAATAACTTAGACTTTATATTAAATGACATAAATATTATACAAGAACATAGCTGCATTAGAATTGACATCGCCTTACTAGAGGATAAAATCGAAAAAAAATACTTAAACCAAGCCTCAAGTACAAACCCATTCCTTAAAAATATTACATTATTGTAATTAAAATTATTACATTATTGTATTTTTTTTAGAAAGACAAATTGCTGCAATCTGCCTGAGATACACAATCTAATAGCCCTTAAAAAACACTCTAACAAAAGCATTCAAAATATAACCCAATATCCTTGAAACTAACACACAATATATAATAAAATGAAATTATGAGGTATTTATGTTAAGTATTAACGGGGTAAGACTTTATTCTTTAAAAGAATTCCAAAATATATTAGAAGATTCTTATAATCTTTCAATTAGCAAAAATACTATATCTAAAAAATCAAAAATTTTAAAATGTGCAATCCGTGTAGACAACCGTCCTTACCTTTTAGAAGATTTTTGCACATATTTTCTAATGGACTTTAGAAGACCTAAACCTATAACAAATAGCATGAAAGAAACAATTCAATTAAGAATTGAGCAAGCAAAAAAAATAATGAGCCGAAAATCTACAAGACACGAAATACAAATTGCTTCAAAAAAGATGGGTCATATTTTATAATCTATAATATTGACATTTTAAAAACATTGCTATAAAATATAGTAAAAAGCTAATTATTTTGTTTGTAATAAGGTCAGACTTTAAAATGCAAGCCAAATAATTGAAAAAGCTTCTGAAACCACAACAAATTTAACTTCAGAAGCCAGGATAAGATAATGATAATAAAAATAAAAAATAATGTCAATACAAATTTTAATAATCTCATAACATTAGAAGAAATTATAAATCACAATCAAAAAACCGCAAGCTCTAATTTAATAGAGTTAAAACACTCACGGCTAAAATCATATTTAACTAAAAAAAGGGCCATCTACCAACGAATACTCAAGGTATGTTGGGCAATTGAACTTAAAAACAAACAATACTTTCAATCCAACAAACTTAAAAAATATTCCACAATAGAAATATACAATATAGTTAATAAATGTCTTTCAAAAGATAATAAAAAAATATCAATCAGGACTTTAGAATATGATATATCATATTTAAACCAATTGCTATTAATATCAACCAAATTAAAACATTTAGGCAAAGATAATGGAAGCTTTGCATTTTATATGCAAAACAAAAGCCTTTGGAAACATCGCTTTACAATTATTCAGGAAGCAATTAATGCCGAAATAAAAGAATATTTAAAAGATAAAAAAATAGTATCGGATTTTTCTAAAGAAATTAACAATCCTATAAACAAGAATAATATAAAAAATATAAAATCTAAAAACTCAATTGCAGATGAATCAATTGCAGATGTTATACCTAAAGGTATAAAAGATACAAATAAGATAAAGAATTCTATAGAAAAAGAAAACAGGAAAATAAAAAAAAATTCTTACAAAGAATATATTGTAAATAGTTTAATAAAACTGCACAAAATAGAAAAAATAAAAATAACAAAAATACTCAAAATAAGCAACAATGAAAAAACCTATGTAAATGCATTAAGAAACTTAAAGTCGGCAATAGAAAAATATAAAGAAGAATATAAAATAGAAGACATTTCAAATCATTTTATAAGAGAATTTAAAAATAAGTATAGTAAAAAAATATGGATGATGAACGGAAAAACCGATAAAATAAATGACTTTAATGAAATTTGGGAAAAAAGATTTAAAAAAAAGTTTTTAAGTAAAAATCTAAAAGAAAAGTATAAAAGTAGCTACGAAGAAAAAAATAAAAAAATTGCTAACAACGGAAAAACATTAAGTATTCTTTTTTCTAACAATAAAGGGTTCAAAAGAATCAGCAAAATTAAAATTAATAAAAATTAATTAGTATCTCTATTTAATAAAAAGTTTTTTTAGGATTTCTATTAAATAGAACATGAAAAATTAATAGCTAAAACCCAAATCAAAAGCTTTTAAAATTAAATTGCAGACAAAGCATTCACTTATTTTATTTGTCAAGAAAAATTAATCATTTTCTTTGACAAAATGTATGTGTTTTATCATAGGAATTTGAAAAATTAGATATTCGGGAATAATAAGAACGAGTTTTATTGTTATTTTCATCTAATTTAACTTGATAATTTTCAACCTCAGACTCTTTTTTGCTCAAACATTGATAATCCAAATTATCCATATATTTCTTTTTATTAAAATTAGAAATCCCATCTATTTTGTTTTGATCATTATTTATTGATAAATCACAACCCAATACCAACAAGAAAGTTATTATTATAGATAATAATAAAATATTTTTTGTTCATAAGTCTATTTTTCTCCAATTTTAACAAACAAAATTTGCCTTACAAAAACTACAGCGCACAAGTAAACATGTTTTTAAATCTTGAAGTTAAGCATTATTCATATATGGCTAATTTATTTTTTAATATAATACAATTAGTTAAAATTTATACTTATTTTAAGCATTTTAGTCATAGAAATTATACTCTAAATTAACCATTTTTTAAAGCAAAATTTGGAGAAAATTATATATTATTATAAATAAATATAAACTAATAAAAATGTAAAAATATTGTTTAATAAACCCAAAATAATGCATTAAATTATTATCATTCTTTTAAAGAAAAATTGAAAATTCATTTTTGATATCCCAAACTCAAAAGAAATTTTTCAAAAGTATTTGGATGTGTAAGACTTTGGCATAACAAAATAAAAGTATTAATAACTTATGTTGTTATAGGGCTGTAAGACAATTTTTATATAAATTAATTTTTTTTATGGATTTTATTTGTATAAAGCAGACAAATTTTTTCTAGTAAGTAAACTATTTAGTGATTCTGGTATTAAAAATATAACTCTAAAAGCAAGAGGCAGCTGTCATTAAATAAATCGAAGATTTGTTTCTAGAATCTTTGATTTAGAAATATTGGCTTACCAATAATATTATTAAAATTTTATACTTTATATTCACAATGCAAATTTTTAGTTAATTTATGTTTTTTAGATTTTCATTTTTTCTATTTGCTATAAACTTGTTAGCTTATACGTTAAATATTTTATTTTTTTTTTAAAAAAAGAAGTCCCTACCCCTAATCTTATTTGGAGAGGATTAATAGGGGTGTTGGGGACCTTTGGCAGATCGTTTTCTACCTTACATATATAATATTTTATTTTTTTAATTTTGTAAATATTATTTAATAATAATAAATAAAATTAAACGTCTTTAAGTAAAATGTTAAATTTTAGATCTTTCTCCATGATTTTCTTTTAATTTTTTAGTTTTGATTTTTGGTTTGGCATTCTGCTGTTGTTGTGATTGACCTTCAATTTTATTGATGGCTTTTAAAAGCCTTATTTGACCTTTGTTAAGGGTTTTTTTCTCATTTTTGAGCTTTAAAGAGTTTAATTTTTGATTCATTGTTTGAATTTCTTTGATTTCTTCTGAAGTTGGTTCATAATTTATCCATTTTTTATCTATCCAGCCTTTTTCCCATTCGTAATAGCTTTCATTAAAATTGTTTTTGTTTTGTTCGTCGAAGTGCCTTGCTAGTGCGGCAATTATTTTTGTTCCATATTTAAGCATTTTTTCCGTCTCTGTTTTTGTAATAAATGTGTCATAATCGTAATTTTCTCCGGTTTGCATATTAACAATATCTACTATAAGTTTAAAAGTATTTATGCAATTCATTGCGATATTTGTGGACAAAAAATTAGGATCGCTAAGGGCTTTTATATTAAGTTCATACTTTTTCTTTAAACTTATAGGAATTTTAAAAAAGTCAATTATAAAGCCATTTATTTTTGCTCGATAATTAGCTTCATATTGGGAATTTCCAAAGAAAGTTCCTTTTATGCCCCCAATTGTATATTCATTATAGTTTATTGTTATTTCTTTTTGCATTTTTATCCTTTAAAAATATATATTTTCAATATAATACTATGTATTAATTGATATTATATATCAATTAATACCCATTACAAATAAAAAAATATTTTTAATTTTGTTTTTTTAATAAACTGTTATAAATTTTAATTTATCTTTAACCTTTAACCATTTATAAAAAGTCCTTAAGAAAGAAATTTCTTAGGACTTTTTATAAAATTAATAAAAAATAATAAAGAATTATATGTTTTTAATTTCTTTAAAATTGCAGCGGGAAGATAGGTTTGTAAAATGGGTTTATTTTTAAGCTCTGAATATACTTTTTATGATATCGGTATTGTAGATTTCCAATATTAATAAGGCAATAGCTTTTAGGCTAAAAATAAGGTTTCCAGCAAACTTATCTAAATGATTAGAATATTTTTCCCTTATAAGTCTTTAGGATATCATTTTTAGATTATTGATTATTGATTATTGATTATTGATTATTGATTATTGATTATTGATTATTGATTATTGATTATTGATTAATTTAGAAGTTTGAATATTGTAAGTAAATTCCAGCGATAAATAAATTTGATTTTTATCATAATTTAATTTATTAAAAGTTCCTTTTCCCACAAAGAACATAAATAAACATTTTTTAGTAAAGAGAAGATTAGCATTTATAAATACAGAATATATTCTAATTCCAACCAAAAGAAATACTTTTGAAAAGTATTTAGATGTATAGAAGCTATATAACACAATATTAAGGGAATAAGATAGATTGTTATGATAAAATAAGCAAAATCTTATTGAGTGTTTAAATAAATATAAAGAAGAGCTTCTATTACTAAAAAAAAGTTTATAGTTTAACTTTTTGTAATACATGGATTGGCTTAGGTTTTATATATAATAATGTTTTTAGAGAAATTGAAAGAGAAGAATAGAGCACAGGGGTTTTTAAAAACATAAAAGTAAGAAAAATAAGCAAACTTTTAAAACTAATAGTAAAAAACACGAAAATAAACTTAAAGAATGCTAAAAAAATTATCAAAAAAACAAAGATATATTTTTACACAAATTATTTTTTTACTTTGTGGTTAATTATAAAAATATAGCCATATAGAGCGCGCCAGTAATTAATTTTATGTAAAAAAGAATGTTTGATAAAAATATTAATGATTTAGGATTTTAGGATCTTTTAATACAATTGTAATATAAATCAAAATAGTTATCGATCCTTTTTGCATAAATTATATATTCTCATCAAGTAAATTATTTAGTAATAATATTAAAAATATAGTTCTAAAATTAAGTTATAAAAACTAAGACAGAAATTTCCCAAAGTTAAGTTTGTTTTGTTAATGTTCTTGTTGGTTTAGGGATGAGATCATTTTTGTAAAAAGAAAAGACCTAAAAAGCCTATCATAGAATGAGACATAGAATCATTTGTATAATTTTTTATTTAGAAATAGCATTTTGCTAGTTTTTAAAACCATGTCAGATTTAATTCGTTGAAAAATTTTATAAAAGGAACTTTATAGATAAAGATTATAATAATTAATATATGATATAAAATAATTAATATATGATATAAAATAATTAATATATGATATAAAATAATTAATATATGATATAAAATAATTAATATATGATATAAAATAATTAATATATGATATAAAATAATTAATATATGATATAAAATAATTAAAGGGAAGTTCGTATGAAAAAAATAGCATTTCATATTCAAAAAGGTGGCGTTGGGAAAACTACCTTAAGCGGGAATATTGCAAGTTATTTATCTAAAGAAAGAAAAGTTATATTAGTTGATTGCGATATACAGCAAGGAAGTTCTTCTACATGGTTTCTTAATCATGAAATTCTTAAGCTGGATATTAAAGATTTTCTTTTAAAGAAGGTAGATATAGATCAAGTAGTAAGACAAATACAAAAAAATTTTTATATTTTGCCATGTGTGCCGAGTGGAACTTTTAGAAGAGATGTGCAACATGAATTGCAAGATTTTCCATATTTGATAGATGATTTTTGCTTGGAATTAGAGAAATTGGGATTTGAATTTGCGATTTTTGATTTATCTCCCAGTTTTGAGCTTTGGGAGCGAAGAATTATTCTTGCAATGTGTGAAGTTGTTACTCCACTGACCCCAGAATTTTTAAGTCTTGAAGGAATAAATATTTTCAAAGCAGAGTTTGATTCTTTGTTAAAATCTTATAGAAAAAAGGTTAAACATGAGAAGATTATTTGCAATTTACTTAATAAAAGTTTTAAAAGACACAATTTACACTTGGAGCAATTTAAAACTTTTGGATATGACCTTTATGAGGTTGGACAAGATGCTAAAATAGCAGAATCTCAGCTATATAAGAAGTCGATTTTTGATTATTATCCTGAGAGTAGATCTATTTTAGAACTTTCAAGATTGGGAGATGCTTTATGCCTATAAGCAAAGAGGCTAATTTAGAAGAAATTATTAAACAAAATGTTAGCAAATCTAAATTTGCTTTTCGTGACGATGATGTTATTAGTAATAACATTTCAAATTTTAAGCCTATTAGATCAAAAATGACAATCAAACAAATAAGTGTGGGGTTGAAATATGAATATTGGATTGAATTTTATTCTATTTTAGACAAAAAGGGATTAACAGCTTCTGGTTTTATAAGAACTTTAATTATGGAATATATAGAAGCTTCTAAAAAATAATAATTTTGTTATTTAAATTTTTGACAAAAAAATAATAAGGAATTATTCATATATAATTTTGTGAAATTTGAATTGATATGAATTTGTTAGTAAATAGAGCTATTTTAGCTTTGAATATATCCTTTAATGTTATTATAGAGGTTCTTCCTTCAGTAGAGATAAGTCAATAATTTTCAAATCAAAAGTAAGGTTTTCGGGCTTACTTATATAAATAAGTAAAATATTTTTTATTATAAAATCTTTGATAACGATACTGTCTTTAGATTATTGATGGCTTTAGAAATTTGAATATTAGCAATGCTAATCTTTATTATAATTGAATTCATTATTGATTGTTTTCGCAAAGTAAGCATTATTTTATGAAGACGGAGGGGAGCAGAATCTCGTCATTTGTGCCTATATTTATTAACTAGTATTCGGTAGATAATTAATAAAATTTATGTATTGATTATTAAAAGGCATCACATTTTTATATACACTAAGCAATTATTATAAAATAGTAGAATATATGAGTGCCGATAAAGCTTATAAAAAAACAAAGAAAAGTTTTGGTATTAATCTAAGTGAATATAAAAATAAATTTTCACTCTTAAAGAAGAAAATTTTAAATTTTAAAAAAGGCTTTCTAAATTAATTGTTTTATTATTTTTTGGATAATTGTAAAAACATAATAAAAGTGGACTTAATAATTAATTTATGAGAAAAGGAATGTTTTGGGAAAGCATTAATGATGTATGATAGAGATATAAATTCAATTTTAAATCTTAAGATCTTTTCTTTTTTGATAAAGAAACAAAAAATTAAGGTACAAACCTCCTTAAGTAAGGTTTGTAGATTATGCTTTGGTAGATTATCGGCGTTCTTTAAAATAAATAATAATCTAAAAAATGATCATATGAGATGAAGTAAGGAGTTATTTTTATAATCTTTGATTTAGAACTAGTAGTTAATTTATTGGGCACAATCATTTAGCTTAATTACAATTAGCACAATAAGTTAAATCATTGTATTAATTGTAATTAAAACCATTGATATTGTTATGAATATATAAAACTTATTGTTAATAATTAATAGATAAAAAATTAATTTTAGCATTTCTATTAATAATACAAAAATATCAAAACATTTTTTGCAAAATCTGATTAATTTTGCAAAAAATGTTTTTAGTTGCATGTGAAAATATATTATACACATGGTCAAGCATGAATACACAATTATTGCTGTCATAAAAATTTTAATTCCCTTTCAATTTCAGTCTATCTCAATTTTTTAAAAATTCCATTTTTATTTATCGATAGTTTTGTAGTATTTATATGTATTTAATGCGTATTATTAATCTTAATATTTGAGGGTGTTTTTAAATGCTGGCTAGCTATGTTATTTTTTGAAAAGTTTCTACAATAAAAAATTTTTTGGTTTCCTCTTTTGTGCTTATCTTGTTACATTTAATAGATTTTCTTTTTTCTCTAGGTTTTGAGTTAAAAATAATAATTATATTATCTTTATCCAATGTTTTAAATAAACCATTTTGTTTCAGATCTAATACATAGTTAGGATTTGTTTTTTAAAGTTTTGAAATAATAAGATTTGGCTAGGCAATATTATTGTATTTTATGTATTTTGATTTCAAGTTTTTCAAATTTTATAGCATTTTTAACCAATTCTAATAGATGATACTTGGGGGAATATTTGTTGGAATTGTTGCTTTTTAAAAAGCTTAGTGTTTTAAAATATTTTAAAATTTCTTCTTTAGTTTGGGATGTAAATTAATACTTTTCCCCATATTTTTTGAAAGCTTTTATATTTTCTGACGGTTTATAAGAAATAATTTTTCCTTGTTTTTTCTAATCTAAGCAGTTTGATATAAATGGTAATTTTTTGTGTTTTTATTTTGCATAGTTTGTATTTCTTGTAAAGTAAAATATTCTTTATTATTGTCGCCAATAAGCGGAATTAAATATCTGGCAATTTTTGATAATGTAGATTTACTTTTAGCAAAGTAAATCAATGCATCAAATGAGAGGGGTAAAGGCTATTATTCCTCCCATTGTAAATTAAGCTTTATACTAAATAGATATAATAT
>NZ_CP179251.1:0-21199 GCF_032595795.2 Borreliella americana
ATATTATTATTATTTTGTTCTTTGCTATTACCAGATAATTCAGATCTAAATTACAAGAAATTAATCTTGCCATTAATAATATATATTAAAAACAAATTTTACTATAAAAGTATTTTTTGCTTATTATTAAGCAAAAAATACTTGATAAGCTATGAACTACCATTTCATAATCAAAGATTATGAAATGGTAGTTCAATAAAACACACTTAGAATGTTTATATATTATTTAATGTTTTTTGAAACAATATTGTTATAAATTAGCTTTAAAAGTTATTTTATTTACCCTAGAAGTCTAAGGCTAAAATCTGCAAAATATCTGCTCTGCACCTTAAATCCTATATAGTACTGTGTTTCAACTTTCTCAATTTCATTAATATTTAAAACAAAAATAAAATTTTCCAATTTTTTGTATATTGCTTTCATATTAGAACTTAATTTTTAATTTTTTTTTGTAAATTTTCAGTTTTAATATTATTATCTTCTATACAAGAATCTATACCATCTTCTATGTCATTTTCCCTATTGCTTACTGGTACATCATTTTTTCAGTTGAACATACTAAAAATATTTTTAATAATATTATTCAACATTTCATCTGGACATGTTTTTAAAGCCAATTTTTGTTTTAAAAAATTCAAGAAAATCATCACTTGCACTTTTTATTTCCTTTTTTAAATAAGCTAAAAGCTTGTATGTATATTTTTTCCTAATGCAAAATATCTGACCTCTTCAACATTTAAAAAATTTTTAGAAAGCTTTTTAAGATATTCAAAATCCTTAGATGCTAATTTTTCTAAATTAACAACCATAAAGGGTTCATAATCTAACAAATTATCTTTATCTAAATCAGTATAAAATCTATATTCTATACCATCTGTTAATATGCCTAATTCAACTCTCTTTGCATTGAGAACGAATATTCTTTAAAATAAAGCTTTAATTGCTTTAAATGATTCTCAAACTTTTCCCTACTATTATGATATTTAGCCTCTATTAAACTCTATTAAAATAGTAAGTTCTTCATCCTTTTTTGTTGGATAAATAATATAATCAACTTTTTTTTTAGTCCATTAAGTTTAGGAATATCTGCCTTATTTTCAACTTTAATAATTGAAATATCGGCGTGATCATAGCCTATCGCATCTAAAAATAGATCAATATAAGACTTTGTCTTGGTTTGTACTTCATTTTTAATAAGCTCCCTATGATTTTGAATTTTTATACTTATATCTTTTATTGATTTTATAAAATTTACATCTTTACTTTCATTTATTATAATTATATATTAACAATAAAATTAAAAAATAATTAATTTCTAAAAATAACTTTTCAAAATATTATCTATTTTAAAATCTTAAGTTACATCTCAATTCTTTTTTCTATCTAATTTTTTAGTTTAAAATCTTATTTTTTCATTTTTATATTAACTTATTTATGCTAAAAAACTTTATTATTTAGTAAATAATTCTCATATCCCTTTATTAAAGATAAAATATAGCCTTCTCCTTTCTTATTTTTTAACACCTTAAAATCACTCAGCAAAGTGATAAAATCTTCTTTGGTTAATGAATAAAGATTAGCTACAATAAAGTTATTTTCATTTTCTTTTTCTTTAAAAAATTCATCTTCCGCATTTAGATTTAATATTTTATTAACCTTTTCTTTATCAAACTCAAAATATTCTAAGTAAAGTAAATATTTAAAATTTTTAGGATCATTTTTCGCTATCAACAAAGATGTATTTTTTGCAAGATTTAAATATAAAGAATTACTTAAAATTTCTTTTTCTTCGGGTTGAGGCATTGAACATTGATATAAACATGATTTTTGAACATGCATATTAACAAATCTTCTAATCATAAAGTCGAATACAAATGAGTTAAAAATAGATATAATAAATAATTTTTTATAAATGGATATTGGTGTTTTCTCATTATTTATATACATTGTATCCACACAATAACAATTTTTAGGAGAAAGCGCACTGATCATTGTTCTTTCATTTGTATTACTTGCAATATCTCTATATAATACTCTTTCGGCTTGACACTGTTCGTCTTTGGTTAATACTTTTTCTAAATCTTCCTTACATATCCAAAAAAGCTTAGATTTTTCTTTTGCATCCTTATCTTCAAAAAATCTTGAATTAAATTGATGGATATTAGCTCCAGAATAAAGGAATATAAAGTTTTCATTATTATATTCTTTTAATAAAGATTTGCGATTCTTAATACTTGAGTTTAACCCCCTTTTAAAATCAATATATTCTTGATTAAGAATACCAAATTTAACAAACATTTTGTTAATAAGAGTAAATTCTTTATTATTTTTAGACTCTATTATTGACTCTTGAATAGGAGATAGTTTTTTAATTTGCTTTATATTTAATTCAATTCCTTTATAAGGGTCATCTTTATTATCTTTTAAATCATCAGTTATTTCTTTAATAATATTATTATCACGTTGAATCATAAATTTTGTTTTAAAGCTTGATGTAGGTTCTTTAATATTGCTAAGTTGAAATATTGCAAATTTAAAACGAGAATCCACATCTTTAAATCTTTTTTGATTTTGAAATTGATAAATATAGTTAAGCTTATATTTAACAAACATATGCTTTCTTAATGCTCTGGAACTGGATTCACTCCAAAGACTAGAAGGAGTTAGATAGGTTAAATTGCCCCCTGGTTTTATTAATTTTAAATTAAATGTAACAAAGTATCTAAAAAGATTTGGATCTCCACCGCTATTAAAGCTTTTAAAATCAAATTTATAAATATTATTAATGGCAATTATACTATGTTTTTCTTCATTGTATTCAATATTCAAAGGATGATTATCTTTACTAAGCATTTCTTGCTTTATTTTATTTTGTTCTTTTATGCTTAATTTTCTGTAGCCAGGAATATGTTTTGAGAAAAACTCTGCTTCATCAAACTTAGTTTTCTCCCATGGAGGATTTCCAATTACAATATCAAATCCTTCTTGAATATCTGGAAACTCCATTCCATAATGGAAAAATTTATAGTAGCTACTTAATTTTTTAATTTTTTCTATTTTTTCTTTATCTTCACTAGAAATTTTATTGCATAAAATATTTTCAATTAAATTAATTACAGCTGTAATATCACTAAATTCTATATTCAAAGATTTATCAAAAGACAATGAATAAAGTTTAATTAAAGAAAATATTATTCTTAAATTATCTATATCTTTACTTTCCTCATATTCTTTGTATATCTTTTTAGATTTTTCTACATCTTCTTTAGTAGTATCATTAATGCTTTTAATTTTTTGATAGATATCTTCTAAAATAGTTGTAATTTCTTTAACTCTTTTTTTAAATAGAGAAAATCCACTTTCAAATTTCTTTTTTGTAATATTAAAAAATTCATCTTTAGTATATCCCAGCAGGGCATTTCCTACTTTTATATGATGCTCAATAAAACTTAATGGTGTTCCAAAAATAAAGGTATTAATCCATAAACTTAGCATAGTAATTTCAACTGAAATGGGATTAATATCAACACCATAAATGCATTTTTTTAATAACATCCTTTTAAGTACTAATTCTTTACTTATACTATCTTGAACATCATATTCTTCACTTTCTTTAAGAATAGCTCTATATTCTTTATCAAGCTCTTTTTTTACATCTTCAAATTTATCTAGCTCGTACCATACCTTTTCTGTTAAGTAATCTAGACAAGAAATTAAAAAATGCCCCGATCCACAAGAATTATCAATTATTTTTATATCTAGGGGGGACTTAGTTTTAAGCTGTTCTTCAATTGAAGATGTAACCATAAAATCAGTTAAGTCATCTGGGGTGTAATATGCTCCACTTTTCTTTCTATCAAGCGATCTAGATGTAAGATAGATATTGCCTTTATAGTATGTAGCAATCTTGTTGATTTTCTTGTTTTTAAGCTCCTCTTCAGTACGAATGAGATAAACCCCGTCTTCAATAATACGATGAACAGTAGTATCTGCAATTCTTAGGTCATATTCAAGTAGGGTTTCATATAATTCTCCAAAACTTTTAGGATCTAACTTTGAATACTCTACAAATTTTTTATCTTTAATATTTTTTTCTTCAAAGAAAAGTATTTTAACTAATATTTCTTCAAGTTCACTAATGCTTAGTAAACTTTCATTATTTAAATATTTAACCTTATCTTCTGCAAATAATCCTCCATTAAATATAGGAAACTTTATTGCATTGCTTCCTTTATCAAGTAAATTAAAAATTGTTATTATTTTCTTATATCCTAATTTATTTTTTATATTTTCATCATAAAAAAAATATCTAAAAGATATAGAAGATCTGTATAGCTTGTTTTCTTCTAATATTTTCTTAAAAATTTCGTTATCTTCAATATATGCAACAAAAAATATTCTTAAAATAAAAATAATTGATTCTTCAAGTATGCTGGCTAAAATATGCCTAGTAATTTCTTTGCTTGATGCTTTAAATTCTTTGTCATATATGCTTTTTGCAATTTTGAATACTATAGAGTCATCGGGTTTCTCATAAAGTATTTCTCTCAAGGTTTTTTGAATTATCTCTTTTTCTTTAGCTATTTGTTCTTTTTCAACTTCTATTATCTTGTTTGTCTTTAGATATCTTTCTTTTCTTATAAGGTAGGTGAATAAAACAAACCATTCTTGTTCTTTATATTCTTCTTTTTCTTCAATTTTAGAAAAATTGAACTCAATATATCTTTTTTCTCCATAAAGTACTTGCGATTTGTCATACAATCTCCACACCTTTCCATTTGAAAGTATCCCATAATGTTTTTGATATTGATTTAGATATCTATATAGCTGATCTTCTGCTTCTTTTACTTTATCCTTAGCATCAAAACTAAATGCTGGGCGCTTAACTTCTGCTATAAGCAAGATATCTTCGACAGGAATAGGCTTATTATTTTTTTTAGCTTCTTTTAATTTATTATTAAAAGCTGCTTTGTCTTTATCGTTTTCAAAAAGCAACATATCTATTCTGGACTCTACTCCTTCTATTTGCCCAGCTTTTTGTTGTTCTACTGAATAATTTAGTTCTTCAAATATAGACTTTAGCAAAGACTCTATATTTGCTTCTGTTGAATTATCATCTATTGAAGAAAGTTTGTTTTTTATAAGAATAAAAAAGTCTTTTGGCTTATTAATATTTTCCTTTTTTATAAAGTCTTTTGATAATTGTTTATAAAGAGATATATTGGGATTATTTGTTTTTATTACGATGTCATTAGTTTTCATTATCTATGCTTTAAAATACCATTTAAGTTATTTACAAATCTTTTTCAGTTATTATTATACCCACAATATGTTCTAAAAAATAGGTTTTTAATTAAAAACTTATTTTTTTAGACAAATCGACTAACACTTGTTTTGCTATTTATTTATCAGTATCAACTTTATAATATCTAAAACAAGACTATTTAAACTTATTTCTGACTTTTTATCTACATTCCCCAGCGCAATCAATTTTATATAAGTCTAATTGTATTAAATATTCATTCAAAAATTAGATCTAGATGGTCACATATAAAGCAAGCTGTTATTTAGAAATTCATAAATACAATTAGAATTATTAATTTATTTTAATATAAATTACTATTAACAAAAGAAATAAAAATCAATAATATATTTTTTTCCCTATAAAGATATGAAAATTTTGTTTAAAGTTCTAAAAGAAATATTTATATCTTTTTAAAATTTTTTAAGATTATCTATATATTCTTTAAATATGGGCTCTTTATTATTTGTTCTTATAAAGATAAAAAACATATGGCTCAATATCAATTGAACTATATTTTAATTTTTAAACAAAATTTATCTAAAATAAATTATTTTGAATTTTACTACTGGGAATTTAAGACTTGGTCTGAGATACTTTAACATTAAGAAATAAAAATATTGGCATCGATCATATTTACCCTTCTCGGAAAACAGATAAAACAATTAATTTAAGTTATTAATTCGAACATTGCACTTTTTAAAAACCTTATGTATAATCAAGACCATTGCTGTAATAATAAAGAATTAATGCATAATTAATTCTTTATATATTTAAATGCTCGTTCTTGTTTTTGACTTAAATTAAGGGAGCTTTAAAATTTAATAATGGAAAACTTATAAGTATGCAATCATTAATAGATTTTAGAATGAAATGTAATTATTGAAGGAATTTTTGCACTTTGTCATTTACAAGTTGCACAAATAAATTTTCTATTTTGCTATCATAATAATCCTAGCTAAGTCTTTGATTAAGCTTATTTTGCGCAATTTGGGCTCTTGGTTATGTTTCTTTAAATCTTGGTTATGTTTCTTTAAATCTTCTAATAAAACACTTTTTCCTAATTGCTCAAAATCTTTTGAATACTGTTTATTTTAAACCAAGTTCTTGAAGAATGTGCGCGCTTTTATTTAATTACTGTCAAGACTACCAATAATATTGTTTATCCGATCTGAATTTTTATTTTTATTAAACAAATTGTAGTTCATAAGATTTAATAATAGAATAAAGAATAAAAATTAGATATTTTTCAATATGGCGAAATTTTATTCCCCTTTTAAACTAAATATAAAATAAAATTTATTCCTTTTCATCAAGATTCAATAAAACACTTATATAACATATAATTAAAGTATGGTTCATATTAAGATAAATATATAAAAAGTAAAAATTAAAGCGACCACTTTTATAAACTGATTGTATTCTAACCATAGATTCTATCCCCAAATTTAATAAATTTATAAATAAAAAAGTGCTATAAAAGTAATTTTTACTTATTAAGTAACTTACAACATTGATTTTATTTTCTGAAATAAAAAATTTTAAATCTAGAAGATAAAAATGAAAAGATATTTTGTTTTGATTGTTGTTGTTAGAACTTGCAAGAACGTTACCCCACGCGTTACTAACTATTACTTTAAATAAACAAAAGCTTATCACTAAAAGACATTGCGATAATAAAAATTTGCCATATAGTAGCAATTATTATTTTAAAATTTCCATCGAGGATAATTTTAGATGTTTTTGACAGAATAAATTGCTTACTTAGATCAATTTTTTTACTAACGATTTCTTATTTTATTATTTTTCAAGCTTCTTAATTCACACTTCTTTGCATTTCGTGGTATATATGGAATGTCCTCCGATATTAACATCGGGACAACAGATATTAGTTTTACCAAACTAACCAAAAAATTCAAGCTTAGATGTAAACATTCTTGCTTTTATATCGTTTGTAAAAACGATAATAAGCACTAGCACTATTTTAAGTAGATATGTTGGAAATGTACAATAATTCATATATTGATATAAAAATTTAAATTTTATTATTAATATATTTAGTATCGTTTTTAATTATAATTTTTTTATACCAAATGATAAAATACATCTATTAGCATATTTGAAATTATATATGTACTATGTCGCTTATCAGATATTATGAGAGGTACAAACATTTAGAAAAATTAAACATTTAAATACTATATTTATAGTATCTTAACTATCATATTTTTATTACCAGTTTCAATAAAAATAGTTTTAAACATGTTTATGTTTTAATTGCTTCTAAAAGTATAGAAAAAAGGATTAATTTCAAACATAACTAGCAAACTATCTTATATTTTTCCTTCTTTATATAAAAAAAGACATCAGAATGTTTGAAGAGCTCCAAAAAACTTCAAAGGTAAATTTAGAGATTTTATTAATGTTAAATACAGTAAATTTTTTACCACAAAAGAAATATTTGGTTATATATGCAGTTCTTTATTTAAATATTTATAGAACCAGGTTTTATGAATTTTTTTAAATAGACTATTTTAAGATTATTTTTATAGGCAGTATAGAAATATTTGAAAAATTAAGTAGACTGGGATTCGGCATTATTAATGCTCATTTACTAAAATATTTTTCAGAGATTTATAGAAGTACTTCAAAGGATACTATAGATACATATCAAAAATGTATATATTACTGTTTTAATATAATTATATGCGCTTAAAGCCTATTTTTTTAATAAGCTTAATAATAATAGCGTCCTCAAAGTTTTCTTTATAAACTTTTAAATCAAAAAATTAAATTTTTTGCAATTATAAAGGATTTTAAAACCTTTTAAAACCTAGTAACACTATCATATTGGTACATATTGTGATTTTTAACAATTGATTGCTGTTTATTTGCGGTTGAGGATTGTCTAATTGTATTTAAGGATTATCTTTCTGTAATTGCTTGTTATTTTCTTTTAAACCATCATCATTTAAGACAGAATACTCTGATTATAGTTGATTAATATGTATTTCTATGATTATTGGTTCTTTCTATCTTATATAAAATTAGTAAAGAATATATTCATTCTTAAGAAAAATTTATTTATTAATATCCAAACCCTCTCCATTAAACATGGATCAAATTAATTTCACTAAAACAAAAAGTATATATAAAATATTTTAACCTGCCAACGCTATTTAATGTGATTATAAACATCTTTCTTATATTTAAGAAAGATGTTTATAAAATAAAACCTAATTGCTGAAATACTTGTTTTAATTTGGATGATTTTAAGATAAAATTAATCGATGTCTTAATTCTAAATAAATAATTAATGGAAATTGTATCGAAGAATATCGTCTAACATAGAAAAATTATGTTTCTGCTTTAAATATTTCCTAAGGAGTATTTTATTTTTAAAATAAAAGAAAATAGTGCACTTATTTTAATAGACATACAAAATGATTTTTTAGAATCGGGTGCTTTACCAGTATCTAATAGCAATGAAATAATACCTTTGATCAACCAAATTCAAAATTATTTTAAAAACATTGTTGCCACCAAAGATTGGCATTGTAAAAATCACATAAGCTTTTCGAGCAATAAAAACGGCGGCATTTGGCCTGAGCACTGTGTCAAGAATACCTGGGGATCAGAATTTCCCGACACTCTAAATACAAAAAGAATAGAAAAGGTTTTTTTAAAAGGTAAAAATCAATATTACGATAGTTATAGTGGATTCTACGATGATTGCATCAAAAAAAAACAAACGGGCCTTCAGCTTTATCTAAAAAACAATTCAATCAATACATTATTTATAGCAGGATTGGCATTAGATTTTTGTGTAAAAGAAACAATACTTGATGCAATTACCTTGGGCTTTCGGGTTTATCTCATAATAGATGCTACAAGAAGCATAACATCCGCTCCTGAATTAATAATTCAAAAGCTTAAAAAGCTTAATGTATTAACTTGTTTTTCCAAAGACATCTTAGATAGCCAGATTTAAAACTGTTGCAAGTTAGCCTAGTATCACTTAATTTTGGGGCTGTATTTTAAATATCACAATTATTACATAGTTTAATTAATGGAAAACACCTATCTACTTTATTAAAACAGGATACATACCGCTCTAATCTATACAATAATTGTCTTACAAACTAATGCTACTAAATTATTAATACTTTTCCCAAATATTTCTTTTTAAAATGCATTTAATTGGCAAGTTTTCTATTATTACTGAGTTTTTTAAAATTATTAATTTTAAAAGTTTGCCCATTTTACTTGCTCTTATATTTGGGCAATCCTTGTGTTCTATTCACTTTTTAATTTTTTGAATAGTTTCTATATATAGAGTTTAAATCAAGTTAAATATTACAAAAAGCCAAACTATAAGCTTACTTTAAAGATGGAAATTTATTTTTATACTTACTTAGATTAGTGCCAAGACTTTTCTTGTTTTCTTCATAATAATCTCTCCTATTAATTAACATTTTGTTATACAAACATCTTAGACATCTGAATAATTTCAAAAAATATTTTTTTATTGGTGTTGGTATATATTCTATATTTATACGCTCTATATTTATAAGCTCTATTAACACTTATTTTTTAAAAAATTATTAAATTATATTTAAATATACTCTGCAAAAATGCTCCACCCATGATTTCATAAAAATCATGGGTGGAAATGAATTTGTAATTCTTTGATAAAAACTGCCTACAACATTTCAAAATATAAAAATTTTTATTCTAATTTTTAGTGCTAAACTTTACTTATCTGAAAAATTGCTTTATTATATAAGAGTACATAAAAACCAGCCGAAGTTGAGGAGGAATAAGTGAAGGTTAATAAATCCCTACATATACAAAGCAAATATCAACACAAGCTCATTACTTTAATTGCAACACTTGAGTATATTAATAAAAACAAAAAAAAATACAATCAATCTGATATTCTTTATTATTTTAATAACAACTTAAAGCGCAATGGACAAAAAGAGGTTTCAATCAAAACGCTTCGAAATTATCTATACAAACTAGAAAAGCTTAATATTACTATTAACTACTATAGACATCTGGGTATTAATATGGGCACCGAAATCTACTATGCTCTTAGACGCCCTAAAAAAGACTGCTATAATCTGCTTAACCAATGCTTTAGAAATAAAAAAGCAGAAAGATTCCAAAAGCGCGTTAATTCATATATTAAAATAAATTATAATAAAAAGGGCAATGTAAAAGATGGGGAGTGTGTTAATAATAAACATAATAAAGAAAAGAGAGAAAATAAAAGGAAAACACAAATCAACAAATTTAAACTAAAAAAATATGCAAAAAAATGCAATTTTGGAAATGAAATTTCCTCTTTCATTCTTAATCTTGATTTAAGAAAAGAAATAACTATAAAACTTTTTAAACTTCTAAGCAGGGAAAAATACTGCTTTAAAAAAGAAAACAGAGGATACTTACAAAAAACATTACAAAATAAAAGAAAAGAGTTAATCTTAATGCTAAGAAAAACACAAAAAAATTTAATAAAAGAGGGATACGACAAGGAAAAATTAAAAATACAAATACGAAACACATATCAAAAATATAAAAATAAACCCCATTTTATATTAGAAAGCAATAAATACAAAGACCTCAATCAAATCATTAATAAGATAAAAAATGACATTAGGAAATTTGATGCCCAAAAACACAAAGACAACATGAAAATAAATATATATAATATTCTTTTAGATCAACTATATTGTAAAATAAACAAAATAGATTTAAAGTCTGAAATCAAAAAATATTTAAGCAAACAAAAAAAGCTTGAATATAAAAAAGTATTCAATAATCAATACTATAACGAAATCATCAATCTAATAGAACCAAAAAACAATAATAAAAATAGTTATGTAAATTAAGAGTTTAAAATGCAAAGTGTAATAGAAAAACTTAAAAAAAAGAAAAAAGAAATAATAAAAAAAAGCAGAAAGCCAGAAATTTTCATAAAAAAAGAAATTCTTAATGAAAGAACAATATATCATACTAAAATGCTAATGGATTTATATAAATTTGAAATAAATAGATATAAAAAAAACAAATTTCTAATTCTTTTTAGAGAATTATTTAACCAGGAAAAATTAGAAGGACTCAATTTATTCTCTGCAAGAGAAAATGACAAATTTATAGGAATTTTTTATGGATACAGAAAACCTATAAAAAACATTATTACAAGATACAAAGTTAATGGGGCGGTAAAGTCATATACATTCTCCAAAGTATATTATATAGAGTTTAAATTTAAAAAAGGCAGTGTTCTTTGTTATTTAAGAAGTCTTGCTAGACTAATCAAAAAAGAAAGAATTAATAAAAAATATTTTCAAGTGTTTATTGATATGTTAAGCAGATTAGAAAAAGAGGTGTATGAATTTTATTGTGAAGAATTACCAAATGGAGGAATTATAAATAAATGGATAGAGAAAACACTAAAATAATCGCCATTGGGTCAATTAAAGGTGGTGTCGGTAAAAGCACAAGCGCTATTATCTTTTCAACACTCTTATCTAAAAAATACAAGGTTCTAATAATTGATGCAGATCCACAAGCATCAACCACCAGCTATTTTTCAGATCTCTTAGAAGAACAGGGAATAGATGTTTCAAAACAAAATATTTATGAAGTATTAACAGATAAAAAAAGTATAGATTCTTCCACTTTTAGATTAAACAACAATTTATGCATATTGCCCAGCTATATATATTTATACCTCTTTTATGATGATAACATTCCATTCAAAGAAACAAGGTTAAAAGACAATTTAAAATTATTAAAACATAAATACGATTATATAATAATAGACACCAGTCCTAGTTTAGGAATTATTTTAACAAATGTACTGGTTGTAAGTAATTATATAATAATTCCAATGACAGCTCAAAAATGGTCAATCGAAAGCTTACAGTTACTAGAATTTGCTTTAAAAAGATTAAAATTGAAAATACCCATTTTTACAATAGTAACTAATTTTAAAAAAAACAATACTTATAAACACTTATTGGAATTAATAAGTAAAGATGATAATTTTTTAGGGCTTATTCATGAACGCGAAGACCTGAATAAAAGGATAGCGGAGAATGATAATTTTGATTTAAATAAAGATTATATAAAAGAATATGAAATTACACTTGAAAAATTTTTCCAGTTATCGGAAAAATTTTTAACTTCATAATAAATAAGGAGATAAGATGAGTGTAAAATTAAAGCATATGAATATAAAAATAAAGGATCGCATTAATACTGACAAAAATCAAAATAAAATTGAAATTAATTGTAATGAAGATAAAATGGAACGATTTCTTTTTTTAAAAGAAAGGCTAATAATTAACTTCCAAAAAGAAATTCATAATAAAATAGAAACAATGAAGATTTTAAAAGAGATTAAAGATAAAGAATATTATAAATTAGATGGCTATCAAAACTTTGAAATGTTTACTAGAAGTTATAAAATCGCAAAAAGTCAGGCTTATGAATATTTAAGGATAGCAAATGCAATAGAAGAAGGACTGGTTCAGGAAGAATATATAATCGAAAACGGCATACAAAATTCCTTATTCTTTTTAAAGGATAAAGAAGGTTTAAAGATTAAAAAATCCCATCGAAATTTTATTAGGCCATTAAGATTCCAGCTTAAAACGGAAAATGCATACATATATTACAAATCAAAAGCAAGATTTGCTAGTTTTTTGTTAGAAAAATTACTTAAAGATAAAGAAGAATTACTTAATGAAATTATGAAAGAATATAAGGAATATAAAAAATATAGGTAAATCACTATTATTAAATTAAAGATTATAAGAAAAAAAATTTCTTGTTTCATCCCACAGGATAGTTTCTTGGGTCTATAATAACAAGTATCCATTAGGGCATACTAGGGGGGCCTTACTTAAGGAGGGAACCAGCTTGGTTTTTATTATTTATAATAATAAAAACCAAGATTTAGACGTGTATTTATATCTCTATCATATAAAGCGTTACAACTAATGCAAATTCACTTGGTATCATTTAATTTTAGAATTTTATTTTTAATACCACAGTTGATATACAGCTTGCTTGATGATATATATACATACTTTATACCACTAAGATGAATGCTGCCCCGATTTATATGATAATTTTTTTCAAACTAATACCATTCTAAATCATTAATATTATTCTCAAATATTCCTTTTTACATACCTTTAATTAATAGGTTTTCTAGTTTTATGTTTTTATAATTAGCCACAAAATAATAAAACAATTTATGCAAAAAGAATTTTCTTTGATTTGAAATTTTCTCATATGACTTGTCAACTTTTAATATAAATCTTTATCTATTAATAGACTTATTTTGTTTTTTGTTAGTTTTCATTAAAACTTTAATGTATATAATTTTGTGATAAAAATGTAAAACCATAAGGTTTGGGGAATATGGCATTTAAATAAGTGGTTTGATAAAAAAACAGTAAATTCCTTTATTTTTGTAAAATAGTTATTTTGATTATAAAATACTAAAAAACAATCGATTGGTAAAGTAAAGTTTGTAAAAAATATTTTACCAATAAAAATAAGTACGTATTTTTTTCTTAAATAATATATTGATTTTAACACTATATATGGCGTATAATATTTGTTGTAAGTGGTGCTATTAACTATAAGCATCCTTGACTTTGGTCGATGTCTATTCTATAGGGCTTAAGATAAGTATTCTTGCTTTAAGGGTATTTATGGTTAAGCCCTATGTGATTTTATATTGATAATAATAAAATTATAGAAGAATCGCTATTAGAAGGCTTAATAAAAACAAGTTTTTCAATATATAAAAATATAAAAAAGAGAAATTAAAATTTTTTCCTATTTATTTTTTATTTAGAATATTATAATAATAAAAGGTATGAAAGTAATAATATTATTAATTTTCTTTTTATTAATCCCCCACAGTTTTATTTTTTCTAGCGAAGTATCTGAAGAAGTTGTTATTTTAAATGATAGTAATAGATATAATTTCGGCTTAATTCTTAAATTAAAAACCCAATTTGGATCTTTTGCTTTAATACACCATCATGAAGGATACATAGATTTAGATTTGAAGATACAAATTATAAATAGCACAGAGATTGTATTTAAAAAGGTTTATATTAATGGGGTTACTGTGATAGATAATCCAATCAATGTCCGCTCTCGCTTTATTGATGGGGTGAATTATTTTAATTTTGAGATTAGGTTTTTTGAATATAGTAAAAAAATGAATAAAATAAGAAAGTTAGCAGAAGAAAATGGAATTGATGTATATGTTGAGGGTTTTGATGAGATAAATAATGAGAAAAAGAAATATTCTTTCAAAGTAAGCAGGGAAAATAGTATGCATTTTTATAGTGCATTTGATATGATTTTTCATAAGTAGGACATATTATTAATGGGTAAAAAATTATTTTTTGGGCTATTGTCAATTTGTATTTTTTTAGTTTTCTTTTTTTACAAACAAAAAGAAAACAATGTTATTTATAATAAAATTGTTGAAAAGTTTGAAGATAATGTTTTTATCGATGAAACTTATACATATCCTTTTAAAGATAGCAATTTGAAAGAATTGGTTTTTATAAAATCGCAACTTATAATTCCTGAGCTTGAGCATAAAGAGATAATTAAAGCTACTGGGTATCGTGCAGATGCTTATAGAGCGCTATCTACCGTTTATAAGTTTGATTTTAAAGTGCATGACAATAAAATTTTGGGTTTTAAAAGTGTAATTTTTGAAGGATTTGAAGATGCTAAGGTTTCAAAGTATGAAAATAATTTGCCAAGTGAAAAATGGCAGCAATTAAAAGATTATAACATTGGTGATCCTAATGTAAATGAAAAATTTTTTCATTTAAAATTCCCTTTTGTAATAAAAAATACCTTGCGTGTTACTTTTTCTAAAAGGTTTTTTAAGAAGATCAAAAAATTAAAACGATTAAAGATTGTTCTAATTTCTAATGAAGACAGAGAATATAAAATAGATATAGAAAATTTTTTACCCAAATACAAGCTTTAATTTAAATTTTTATTCTTTTTTTATTATTTCTCTAAACTTAGGCATTTTTTCTTTAATTTCTTTTTTTATTTCTATTTTATATTTTTCGTTTTTCTTAAACAAAACCAAGCTAAGTGTTAAATATTTCAAGAAATCTTCTGGAATCATCATTATATTCCCTATTTTAATATAACATTCAAAAACCTCTAGTTTATATCTTAAATGGCTTTTTGTGATTTTATAGTCAAATTTGTTTTTAAGGATTTCT
Organism: Borreliella americana; assembly: GCF_032595795.2. NCBI lineage: Bacteria > Pseudomonadati > Spirochaetota > Spirochaetia > Spirochaetales > Borreliaceae > Borreliella > Borreliella americana. The sequence continues at coordinate 15,598 of NZ_CP179251.1, forward strand.
TGAGCTTCAGAAACTTTGTAAAATAAATATCCTTCTATCATTCTCATAAAATAAATATATATTTAATTCATTAATAAAAAAACTTCAAAATAAGACATATATATTTATATGGTGTATATTGTACTGTGTAAATATTATGCTTTTTACAGCTTCTCCGTTCTCTCCATTTTGGAGAAGTTGGGCATTTTAATTAGGCGTCGTATTGTTAATGGTGCCTAATTAAAATGCTAATTTAGAGTCTTTAGACCACTATTTGGTAATGTTTGCATAAATAAAGGCTTGCTTTATTTTATTTGTCAGATGTTTTGCTAATAATTATAAACAAATAAATTTAAATTTGAGACAATGATGTGGATAATATAATTGGTAACGGCAAGATATTTGCGTATTAAAAAATTTCATTGGCTAGGGATATTAGAAGAGGATTTTATCATTGAAAATAAGATTAATTAGACTTTTTAGTAGAAGTTAACAATCGGGGCAAGTAGATTAAATGAATGAAGGTAGCGAAAAAATTTTTAAAGAATTTAAATTTGAACAGGAGGTTGTGAATTTTTTTTATAAAAAAACAAAATTTTTGCAATTTCTTTAAAAAGAGTTTTTAACAATAAAATAAGGTTAATTTAAGAATTGTAATATAAATATTGGGCTTGGGCTAAAAAAATAAATCTATACAATAACTTTCAATTTGGGCGTAGCCAAATTTTTCTTAATGCATGTTTTTTATAAAAAAATAGTTTTTTAGGTTTATTTACTTGTTAAAATTATTGTAATTTTTGTATTTCTAGTTGTTTAGGCATAGTCAGCATTCTTAGTATACAAAAAGACAAATACTTTAGTTGCCACTTATAATGTGATTTAAAAAATATTTATAATAATAATTTTTCTACCAATGAATTTTCAGACTCAATTCCCCAAACTATTACTTATGACCTTTTTATTGCCAGACTTAATAATAAAAATAATGAAAAAAATAGATTTTTATAATATTAAAAAGTTTATACCTTCTAATTTTTCACTTATAAGAGATATTTAAAGCTAATTGATGATATTGAATAAACAAACAATGAATACGATAGCCCAAGATAGATTTTAGAAGAAACTATCAATGTAATAAATAATATTGATATAAAACTTATTTTTAAAGAATTTTCTTTTACAAAGAATAAAGAAAATTTAAAAGATCCCCAACTTTATTTTTATGAGGATTTTTTAGCCAAGCACGATTCTAAATTAAGAAAGGCCAAAGGGGTATGCTACATTTCCCTTTTTTCGGCTGTAAGTTTTATTTTCAAAAGCGTACGTAAAGTACTTAAAAAGGAATTTAAGTTAAATTATGTATATGGCTTTGTAAATTAGGAATAAAGTTTCAGTGCTTGACTTTACAACGGGTACTGGCACATTTTTACTTGAAGTAATAAAAATTATACTAAACAAAATTCCAATAAACACTGGAAAACAAGAAGATTGCATTAATGTACATACACTTAAAAATGTTCATAGTTTTGAATGCTTAATGGCTCTTTATGCGGTTAGTTATTTAAAGCCAAGTCAATATTTAAAAGCAATTTGTGGTGTTGGCTTTAATAATGATAAGAACACAAAGTTGCAAATATTTTTAACCAATACTATTGATAAAACAGAACTTTTAGATCAAAAATCTTTTAAGGCATTTTCCCTGCAATTAGTGAAGAAAATTAACTTACAAATAAAGTCAAAGAAAAGCAAATACTGGTAATACTTGGCAATCCTCCTTATAGTTCAGATTCAAAAAATAATAATGAATATAGAATATATATTAAATTTAGTTAATGATTATAAAAAAAATAGAAAATGAGTCTATAAATTAAAAAAATCTAAAACCATTTAATGATGACTACGCCAAGTTTATTAGATTTGCAGAAAGTAAATTTGAAGAACCCGAAAAAGGACTTCTTGGGATTATTACCAATAATGGATATCTTGATAGTGCCACTTTTAAAGGCACGAGATATCATCTTTTGAAAACATTCGATGAAATTTATATATTAAATTTACATGGAGACTTGAGAAAAAAACAGACGATGACAGTATGGATGAGAATGTATTTGATATTCAAACTGGGGGTTGCATTGCTATTTTTACTAAATATAAATATGGATTAAAAAAGAACAGACTTGCTAAAGTATTTTACAAAAGTATTAAAGGCAAAAGAGAGAAAAAATATGATTTTTTAGAACAAAACAATATCTTTACTGTTAATTTTGAAAAACTTGAATACAAATATCCTAATTATTTTTTTTACTAAAAAAAATTTTTCAAACGAAAATATTTACAATAAAGGCAGTTCTTTAAAAGATGTTTTTGAGAATTTTAGCGGCAGCATTCAACCGAAAGAGATAAAATAGTAATTGACTATACAGAAGATAATCTTATTAAAAAATCAAAGAGTTTGCAACTTTATCAGAACAGAATGCAAGCAGTAAATATAAATTAGGAAAAAACAGTAGAGACTAGAAGCTTAAAAAAGTTCAAGAGTTTTTACAATCTAATAAAGTTGATAAGAACTATGTTAAAGAAATAGCTTTTTTTTATAGACCATTTGATAATAGATTTATTTATTACTCTGGAAAATAAAGGCGTTGTGGCGTTATTTTTTTATAAAATAATGAGAAATATTTTATAAATTGAAAATTAATATAGGGCTTATTACAAATAAGACTTTTAATAACAGTTAGCTTTAAGCATGTTTTTATTTCTTCTATTCTTTCAGAAACCCGTTTGGTTTCAAATAGAAGTGTAAATCAGACTATTTCTTTTCTCATCTATATATTAAAGAAGATCGGGGCATATTAAAAGACATAATAAGAAAAAATTTTAAGAAGGATCAAAAAATAAAAAGTATACTTTTGGGTAATTTATTAATACCAAATACAATAAAGGACTAAAAGCATAAGAAATGCTCGTGTATATCTATGCAGCATTATACTCAAATTTTTGTAGGACTAAGTTTTATGAATTTTAAAAAACACAGTTTCCTAAAATTATTTTTGCAGACGATATAGAAGTTTTTTTAAAACTTAGTGATCTAGATAGAAATCTTATTAATACGCATTTATTAAAAGATAATTTAGAATTTAATAAGAGTATTGGAAAACATGTTATAGATCTAAGTCAAAATCAAAATGAAATTATAGAGAAAATTCTATATGATAAAGAAATGAAAGAACTTTATTATAACTTAATTTCTAAATTTACTAATATTTCTATTGAAGTTTATGAATATGTAATTGAAAGTTGTAACTTTATTAAAAGTTACTTAAAATATAAAAAAGGCAGAGAGAGCTTGGTATTAATGAGATTGAATATCTTGAGAATGTTATAATTATTAGCACAGATATTATTGATTTCTAATAATTCATATTTATAAAATATTGTTCCATTTAGTTACTGATAGTCTGCGGTCAATATTCTTTCTAAATCTCCTTTTCTATCTTTAAATTTAATAATTGACTCTTGAATAGGAGATAGTTTTTTAATTTGGTCTATATTTAATTCCCTTATAACGGTCATTTTTATTATCTTTTACATCTCCAGATATTTCTTTAATAAAATTATTGCTACTCTGAATCATTAATTTTGCTTTAAAAATCGATATAGATTCTTTAATATTACTGATTTGAAATATTGTAAATTTAAAAAGCTATGCTTTTTATAAAAAATTATTTATTATATCTATTTTTAACTCATTTGTATTCGACTTTATGATTAGAAGATTTGTTAATATGCATGTTCAAAAATCATGTTTATATCAATGTTCAATGCCTCAACCCTAAGAAAAAGAAATTTTAAGTAATTCTTTATATTTAAATCTTGCAAAAAATACATCTTTGTTGATAGCGAAAAATGATCCTAAAAATTTTAAATATTTACTTTACTTAGAATATTTTGAGTTTGATAAAGAAAAGGTTAATAAAATATTAAATCTAAATGCAGAAGATGAATTTTTTAAAGAAAAAGAAAATGAAAATAACTTTATTGTAGCTAATCTTTATTCATTAACCAAAGAAGATTTTATCACTTTGCTGAGTGATTTTAAGGTATTAAAAAATAAGAAAGGAGAAGGCTATATTTTATCTTTAATAAAGGGATATGAGAATTATTTACTAAATAATAAAGTTTTTTAGCATAAATAAGTTAATATAAAAATGAAAAAATAAGATTTTAAACTAAAAAATTAGATAGAAAAAAGAATTGAGATGTAACTTAAGATTTTAAAATAGATAATATTTTGAAAAGTTATTTTTAGAAATTAATTATTTTTTAATTTTATTGTTAATATATAATTATAATAAATGAAAGTAAAGATGTAAATTTTATAAAATCAATAAAAGATATAAGTATAAAAATTCAAAATCATAGGGAGCTTATTAAAAATGAAGTACAAACCAAGACAAAGTCTTATATTGATCTATTTTTAGATGCGATAGGCTATGATCACGCCGATATTTCAATTATTAAAGTTGAAAATAAGGCAGATATTCCTAAACTTAATGGACTAAAAAAAAGTTGATTATATTATTTATCCAACAAAAAAGGATGAAGAACTTACTATTTTAATAGAGTTTAATAGAGGCTAAATATCATAATAGTAGGGAAAAGTTTGAGAATCATTTAAAGCAATTAAAGCTTTATTTTAAAGAATATTCGTTCTCAATGCAAAGAGAGTTGAATTAGGCATATTAACAGATGGTATAGAATATAGATTTTATACTGATTTAGATAAAGATAATTTGTTAGATTATGAACCCTTTATGGTTGTTAATTTAGAAAAATTAGCATCTAAGGATTTTGAATATCTTAAAAAGCTTTCTAAAAATTTTTTAAATGTTGAAGAGGTCAGATATTTTGCATTAGGAAAAAATATACATACAAGCTTTTAGCTTATTTAAAAAAGGAAATAAAAAGTGCAAGTGATGATTTTCTTGAATTTTTTAAAACAAAAATTGGCTTTAAAAACATGTCCAGATGAAATGTTGAATAATATTATTAAAAATATTTTTAGTATGTTCAACTGAAAAAATGATGTACCAGTAAGCAATAGGGAAAATGACATAGAAGATGGTATAGATTCTTGTATAGAAGATAATAATATTAAAACTGAAAATTTACAAAAAAAAATTAAAAATTAAGTTCTAATATGAAAGCAATATACAAAAAATTGGAAAATTTTATTTTTGTTTTAAATATTAATGAAATTGAGAAAGTTGAAACACAGTACTATATAGGATTTAAGGTGCAGAGCAGATATTTTGCAGATTTTAGCCTTAGACTTCTAGGGTAAATAAAATAACTTTTAAAGCTAATTTATAACAATATTGTTTCAAAAAACATTAAATAATATATAAACATTCTAAGTGTGTTTTATTGAACTACCATTTCATAATCTTTGATTATGAAATGGTAGTTCATAGCTTATCAAGTATTTTTTGCTTAATAATAAGCAAAAAATACTTTTATAGTAAAATTTGTTTTTAATATATATTATTAATGGCAAGATTAATTTCTTGTAATTTAGATCTGAATTATCTGGTAATAGCAAAGAACAAAATAATAATAATAT
>NZ_CP132450.1:0-26396 GCF_032595795.2 Borreliella americana
TTAAAAATTTTTCTATTGGATAGATTTTATACAAAGAAGGTAATAATGTATAAACAACAATATTTTATTTCTGGCAAGGTACAGGGTGTTGGTTTTAGATTTTTTACAGAGCAAATAGCAAATAATATGAAACTAAAAGGATTTGTAAAAAATCTAAAAGATGGTAGGGTAGAAATTGTAGCTTTCTTTAATACTAAAGAACAAATGAAAAAATTTGAAAAATTATTAAATGGGAATAAGTATGCAAACATAGAAAACATTGAAAAAATAATTTTAGATGAAAATTATCCTTTTCAATTTAATGATTTTAAAATTTATTATTAGGACTTGCCTCTCGTTTAACAAGGATCTTAACTTTTTTATTTTTTGCTTTAATATTGCGCACATAAGAATTGTTATTCTGAAAGCAATACACGCCAGTTCTAAAAAAATGTTCAACTTTAAATTTCAAAAACTCTAAAGACTTTCTGTTTCTACAAAAAATATTCAAATTGCCATCAGAAAATTTAATATCAAGTCCGTAATTACAATTTGTTTTAAAAAAACTACACGAAATAAATCTACCATTGAAACTACTCCTATTAAAAAGAATAAAATATTTTTTACCTCTTTTAGAATCTTTAAAATAAATTTTAAGCCAATCTCCTGCTGGTTTAACTGAAGACAAAATATCATAAAGATAAGAAATATAAATCGTTCTATTGTCATTAGATTTTAAAATTTTTTTAAAAAAATAATGAGGACCTATTTTCATATAAATTATATAATATCTTATTAATAAAATAATTCCTAATATTCCCCAAATGTATTGATAATGCCTGAAATTTAAAAAACAAAAATTATAGCTTATAATTAAAAATTATTGATAAGTATTCTGTAAGTTTTATATAGTTATAATTGTATCCATATGTGGTTTTAAAGGCTTTTCGAATTTTAACATTCAATCCTCTAACCATTGCCAAAGTTTCTAAATTATCCTTCAACATCAAATTTTTAATTACAATCAACGTTTTAATATAATTATCATCAAATATATGATGTTCTTTTATCAAACTTTCTAAACGATCTATTGTAAGAATAGAATAGGTGGCTTTGCGTCTAACATATGTATAAATTCTTTGATTAAGCAATGTTAATAAGTTGTTATCTGCCTTATCATCTAAATTATCTAAAACATACCGATTATAATGAAAAGCCGTTGTTATGTCGTTTGGCTCGTGTCCTAAAACCTTTGTTATCCAATAATTCATTTCCATGTTTTTGGGCGCAAATGCAAGATAAGAAAATTTACAATAAATAGCCCTACAAAAATAAACAGACTCTTCAGGAGCAAAAATATTATTAAAAATTTGACGAAACAGCCTATTATAACTGTATGCAAGATTTGAAGAAATTATCTCTTTAGTAAGATTCTCGGTCTGCTCCATATAGCGTATTTCTTTTATGGAATTAATTATTAATTCAGGATCTGCAAAAACTGGAAAAACAACTTCATTAATAATATTATTTTCTCGCTTTTTTGCAATAAACTCCATACGAATATGATTTTTATCTGCGATATAAAATTGAGAAAGCTTCATTACTTCAACAGGACGACGTCCTATTGCCATTAAAACTCCATAAAATTTCAATCTAATATCTCGGCTTTGATTTAGTAAAAGCTTAATTATTTCAACATAGGTATTTAAATTAATTTTAACAAATATCTGTTCTTTCCTATAACTATTAATTTTTTCAATTTTATATTTATGAGCATAATCATTTAACCATTTTGGAGTTACAAACAAATCTATAAAATATTGAAAATAAGGCTTCTCATCATTCATTTTATTTAAAAATATTAACTCTTCTATTTTTTTCCGGTCCTTAATTCCTATATTTTTTAATTCTTTTATTTTTTTTGATTTCCAAAAAAATAAAAAAGTATTATCTCTTCTAATCTTTTCAATTACTGAAAGATTAATATATTCTTTAATTATTTTACGAGTCTTTGAAAGATTTAATATTATTGAACGATTTGTGAATTTATCCTTTCTAAAAAGAATGGCTTTGTGATTCTCTGCAAGAATTTTTATTTTTTCTTTTAATTTTGAATATGAAAGCTCATTATTGAGATATTTGTTATATAGAATTTCTAATTCTTTTCTAAATATTTCAAAATCATTTTTTATCTTCACTTTTGGAGGCATATTAATTCAATTATACCAAGTTTAAAATCTTTAGCTAAGTAAAAAATTTCTGATTTTTAAAAAATATGCTTATATATTAAATTAAATTATACAATATGTACTATTATTGCATAATAATGAAACAAAGAGATATTCTATCCACACCAGCCAATCTTTTTGTTAATGTAAAGTACAAAATAATAAAATTTAAATAAATTTTATTATTTTCTAAAAAAGAGCTATTTATAAATAGCTCTCTGATATTTTTATTACAAGCTTTACAATAGCAATTTAAAATAATTTCCTATTCTTTTTCCTGCAAAAGTAGAGCTTTATCATACGCTTTAATAAAGGGTAAATACATAAATACAGAAGTAATCAATAATAATAAAACCAGAACAAATGATTTAATATCAAGCCCTGTAGAAATAAAAGCTGCAATAGGAGCAGGCGTTGTCCATGGAACCAAAGTTCTGACCCTTTCAATAATTCCAAAATTAGTAAGGGTATATGCAACAAGTATATTAAATACAGGAATAAGCAAAAAAGGAATACCTAATATAGGATTTAAAACTATTGGTGCCCCAAACATAATAGGCTCATTAATATTAAAAAGCCCAGGAGCAAATGAAAGCTTACCTATGGCTTTTAGATGTTGAGATTTGCTAAGCATCATAGCAATAGCAAGCCCTAAAGTTGCACCCGCACCACCAATATATATAAATGAATCAAGAAATCCACCCGCTAAAATATGAGGAAGTGGAAGATTATCAGAAAGAGCCCTAATATTAGAATCAAGATTTGACAAAATTATAGGATTAAGCAGAGCAATAATAACATTAGTACCATGAAGACCACAAAACCATAATGTATGAACAATAAAAGAAATTGTTAAAGTCCCAACTAAAGTATCGCTGATTTGCAAAACAGGCCTAAACATATTCATAATTATTTCAGGAAAAAGGCTTCCCACAGAACTTTGAATAGCAATATTAACGCCTTGAGCTACAATTGACAGTACAATAACAGGAATTAAAGCTTCAAAAGATTTTAAAACAGCAGGCGGAACAGACTCTGGAAGTTTAATTGCCATATTTTTTTGAACTAAAAATTTATAAACTTCAACAGAAAAAATAGCAGCAATAATGGCCGTAAATACTCCTTGAGCACTAAAATATCTTGCATCAATTACGGGAAACCATGAATTAGGCTGAACTCCCCATTTAGCAGCATCTCCACCGTAAGGTATCCAATCTGATTGCCCAGCTAAAATTAAAAATGTATAAAGAGATAAAAATCCTCCTGTAATCCCACTAAGTTTATAATGATTAGATAAGTTATAACCAATACCAAAAACAACAAATATAGACATAATACCCATACTTACATAAAATGGCTGTACAAGATTTCCTTTATATTTAGCCATTAAATCAACATACCACTGTTGATATAACAATGTTTGAGAATCTGTAAAGGGCAAATTAACTAAAAGTAAAATAAAAGAACCAACTATTAAAAAAGGCATAGAAAAAGTAAAGCCATCTCTTAAAGCAATTAAATATCTATTTGAACCAATTTTACTAGCAACAGGAACTAAAGTAGTTTCAATAAAATCTTGAAAATTCATGAAAACTATCCTCCAATAAAAACTAATTAAAAGTTATAATTAATAACTTATAATATTTATTATAATATAATTTATCTCTCAATAAAAACTAATTAAAAGTTATAATTAACAACTTATAATATTTGTTGTAATATAGTACAATTAATATTAATGATAATAAAATCCTTATAAGATATATTTATAATAAAATTATTTATTTTAAATATATCTTATAATATAATCTTTATAAGATATATTAAATAATATTAATTATTGCTTTATAAATAAAAGGAGAATATTTTATACATGAATAAAAAAATATATAGCATAGAAGAATTAATAGATAAAATAAGTATGCCTGTTGTAGCTTACTCTGGTGAAGCGAAAAGCTTTCTAAGAGAGGCTTTGGAATATGCCAAAAACAAAGAATATGACAAAGCAGAGCTTACTATACAGGAAAGTAAAAAATCTATTGCAAAGGCCCATGAAGCACATAGAGAAATAATACATCAATCAGCAACTAATCCAAAATCTGTTAAAACACCTTTTATTTTAATTCATGCTGAAGATCATTTAATGTCTGCAATTTCAGAATTAAGCATTTTTGAAGAATTAATCAATGTTTACAAAATAATAAATGAAATAAAAAACTAGGAGGAAATATGAACATACTACTTGTATGTGGAGCGGGAATGTCCACAAGTATGCTGGTACAAAGAATTGAAAAATATGCCAAATCAAAAAACATAAATGCAACAATTGAAGCCATTGCTGAAACACGTCTTGGCGAAGTTGTTGACCGCTTTGACGTTGTTTTGCTTGCACCGCAGTCAAGATTTAATAAAAAAAGACTTGAAGAAATAACAAAACCCAAGGGAATTCCAATCGAAATAATTAACACAATCGATTATGGAACAATGAATGGCGAAAAAGTATTACAACTTGCAATTAATGCATTTAACAATAAAGGTTCTGTTTAAGGAAGGTTAAAATGAAAGAAATTGGAATATCCATATATCCTAATATAAGTCCCAAAAATAAAATTATTGAATATATTGAGAAAAGTGCTCATTTTGGATTTACCCAGGTATTTACCTCTTTGCTCTATATTAACGGAAATGAATTTGACATATTCAAAGAATTACTTAGCATTGCAAATAAAAACGGAATGAAACCTATTATTGATGTAAGTCCTGAAATTTTCAAAGAATTGAAAATCGATATTTCAAATCTTAGAAATTGTTCAAAACTAGATTATTTTAAAAAGCTTGGAGCTTGGGCAATTAGATTAGATAATACATTCACAGGCATTGAAGAATCATTAATGACTTTTAACGACTCCGACCTTAAGATTCAACTTAATATAAGCAATATAAATAAACATATTGATACAATAATGTATTTTAAGCCTAATATAAAAAATCTACTTGGGTGTCATAATTTTTATCCTCACAAATATACAGGACTTTCAAAAAATTTCTTTAAAGAAACAACAAAAATATTCAAACATTATTCAATCCCAACAGCCGCATTTATTAGTTCTAATAATGCAGAAGAATGCGCACGAGGGAAAGAAAAAGAAGGTGTTCCTACACTAGAATCACACAGATCTAAAGATATAGAAACTCAAGCAAAAGATCTTTTCAAAGAAGGAATAGACTCCGTTCTAATTTCTAATTGTTTTCCAAGTGACATAGAACTAAAAAAAGTATCTAAGGTAAACAAGAATATTTTAGAGCTCAAGGCAGACCTAAATCCAAATGCAACTTCAGTAGAAAAAGAAATAATCCTTGAAAATTTACATTTTAATAGAGGAGATATTAATTCCTATAGAATTCGATCAACTATGTCAAGAGTATACTACAACAATAGAGAATTTCCTGTACATTCCCCAAATGAAATTAAAAAAGGTGACATCCTCATAGACTCTTCAGAATACTTGGGCTATGCAGGAGAACTTCAAATCGCACTAAAAGATACCCCCAATAATGGTCTTGTAAACGTAGTTGGCAAAATAGTCAATGACGAAATATTTTTGCTTGAAAAAATAGAACCTTGGGAAAAATTCAAAATAATAGAAAATAAATAAATGCCCTAATAAAAAGTTTATTTATTGTAAAAATTTTTCAATTGCTTTAAGGATATAATAATAAACAGTGATGTAGGACTCTCTTAAATCAAAATTTTTAGAACTATCAAGAAAATACATAAATTCATTGGTAGAAGAATTAAGATCCTCAATATTATTTTTAAGTTCAAAATCCCGATTAATAGCCTTTATATCATCCAAATTAAAAATAATAGTGGCAATATTCTGAATATTATTATTGATGCTATTTTTAAAAGAAATTTTTTTGTAAAAACTATCAATAGTGTTAAATCCAGGTTCATTTGAATTTAAATTAGAAATTGTTACTTTAAATTTACGATCAAAAAAAATACCAAAATCATAGGTTAATGGGCTTGCTTTTTTAGAACTTAAAGCCAATTTCATTATAATATTATGGCTAAATTTATCTAAAATAAAAAAATAAGAATAATAATTAATATCTTTAATAGAATCAAAGTAATTCTTAGTATGAATGCCGGTTTTAAATTTACCATCTCCTAACGATTCATATAAACCAATCTCAATTTTTATTACCTCATCTAAAGGCCTAATAAAAATTGAAGAAACGCTAGTATTACATGAAAACAAAAAAATAATAAAGAGGAAAATAAAATTAAACTTTTTTTTCATCTAAAATTTCTCATTAAATATTACTAAAATATATTATTATTAATGAAAAGCTTACGTAAAAAGTATAACAAATTCTTCAATAATTAAAATCAAAAAGAATATAATTATTGCACTAGAATTAAATTTATACAATTATATAGAATTACTTAAGGAACAAAAAATGAAATACCTTAAAAACATTTCCTTATTTTTGTTAATTTTGGGTTGCAAATCCATCTTAAATGGTAATTTCAATCTACACGATACAAATCATAAATTAGGAAAACTAAAATTTCAAGAAGACTCAATAATAAGCAGAAATTATGATAATAAAATATCTATTGTGGGAGTATACAATCCTTTAACAGAACAAGAAAATTTCAAAGTAAATATTTATATCAAAAAAAAGGGATTACAAATAAATCCTGAAAGCATTTTGATAAATGAAGAAAAAATTAATTATTCAGAATATAAAGCAGAGCTCAAAGTAAAATCTAGCTTTAATAAAAGCATTATTAGCATTTCACTAACCAATTCAAGAGATCTATTAACCCATATTTACGATAAAAGCACAGGAAAATACATTAACATTGACCTTAAGGATAATTGGAATGTATCACATAGCATAAAATTTAATAAAGAATACATTTTGGCATATATAACAGATTTTGATAAAGAAATTAAAATATCTAAAAATATTTTGCAAAAACGTATCGATAATAGAAAAATTGAAATTGAAAAAACAGAGCTTAAAACAGAATATAACGAAATAGAGGATTATTACATCTACAGTATGAAAATTCCAAAATTATTTGAAAAATCAGACACCCCCTCAGAAACTTACGAAACATTTATTATAGCAAATTATTACCCCTGTGAAAATTTAAATATCTTGTTTTTGAATTTAAGCTTATACTCTGATCAATTGCGCTTTCTAAATTCTATTTATGATGAGAATGATAGAAAATTGAAAATTGAGCCTCCTGTGAGAACTTTAAAGAATTCAAAAATAATAAAAGAAACATTAAATATAGTATTAAGTCCTCAAAAAATAATAGAGCTAACAAAAAACATTGAAAAAGATATTACTTTAAAATTAAAATCTTACGGAGAAAAGGGGGAATTCACATTTGAAATATATAAACCGCTTCTTTTAAAATTCTTAAAAGAAGTAGATCATTGCATAAAAAATTTGCAATCAAGTAAGCATAAATTTTAACTTATTAAACCTATACATTTGATTAAAAATTTATTAATAAAACTTTACTTTTTAAAATAAGTGTATTATCATTAATTTTAGTGCTTAATGCAATAAAACGTCAAACGATAGGAGTTTAAAATGTATCAAATAAAAACCAACAAGATGCCTTTTAATAAAGTTGTAGATCGAAGATTGAAAATATTTTGGGTCATTCAAAAACTAAGCGCCAACTACTTCATATCTAAAAAAAAATATTCTCTAAGCAATGTTGTAGCAATGACAAATTCTATATTGGAAAAAAAAGGATTTAAAAAGGTTACTAAAAGAACGATACAAAATGACATAAAAATTTTTGAAACTTTAGGACTAGTTAAAAGTCATTTCAATCCACTTGGGAAAAACAATGGAAGTTTTACTTACTATACCATAAATAAAGTCCTTGAGAAATTAGCTAAAAAAATTATCAGTACAGCATATTTTATTGATAAAAAAACAAAGCACGAAATATCAAAAAATAAGAACATAAAAAAAATTAAAATAATAGAAGAATCTCAAAAGTATAAAATTTCACATCAAATAACTTCACATGTATTAAGTAATAGTAAAAGTAAATATTATAAGAATTCCAAAGACTACTTTAGAAAAAGCAGTCAAAATCTAAAAAAAACTATAAACTTCCTAGAAAAAGAAATAAAAAAAAAATTGACATCAATAAATCTAGAAGAAATAAAAAAAATAACAGAAAACAGAATAACTTATAAAAACTCATTATGGAATTTAAAAGATTTCATAGAAGAACTGTATGAATATGAAGAAAAAAAAATAATAAAATTTTTCAAAAAAATTTTAAAAAAAAAGAAAAAAAAAATATGGTTTATGGCAAAAAAATTTAAAAAAACAGATTTTAATGAACTAATAAAAGAATTTAAAAGAAAAAATAACCTGGAAAACGAAAAACAAATCTATACATCAAATAACATAAAAAATGCTATTGTATTAATGAAAGATCTAATAAAAAAACAAAAATATGATTAAAGAATTACAAAGTAAAGTAAAAAAAACTAATGAAAAATAAAGAAACAAAAAAAAATTTTTTTAATAAAATTGAACGATTAGAAAACAAAATTGTTTATCATACAAAAATATTTAGCATGATAAATAATTTTGAGGCAAAACCAAATAAAGGAAAATTTTGGCTATGCTTAAGAAATGTATTTAACAAAAAAAAATATGAAAGTTTTCATTTATTTGCAGTAAAAGAAAATGATAAATTTTTAGGAATTTTTTACGGTTTTATAAACCTTCCAAAACCATTTGTTATAAATTATTCAGAAAAAGGAACAAAAAAAATCATAAGATTAAAAAAAATATTTTATATGGAATTTAAATTTAAAAAAGGAAGCGTTTTTTGTTATTTAAGAAGCTTATACATATTCACTAAAAATGAAAATAAAAATAAAATTTTTTACAAATCTCTTTTAGAAAGAACTTTAAAAATCGAAAAAGAAGTACATAAATTTTATGGTAAAAAATATGAAAGTAATAAAGGAATATTAAATTGGATAAAAAAAAACCAAAAATAATAACAATTGCATCAATAAAAGGAGGGGTGGGAAAAAGTACAACAGCACTAATGTTCACAAACATACTCTCAAAAAAAAATAACAAAATACTATTAATAGATCTGGATCCACAAGCAAGTAGCACAAGTTTTTATATTAATATCTTAAGAAAAAAAAATCTTAGCCCAAAAAACATTAATATATACAAGATTCTTAAAAAAGAAATAGATATAGAAAATTCGACAATCAAAATAAACAATAATATAGATTTCATAGCAAGCCATATAAACTTGAGCAAATTTAATGAAGAAAGTATCTCATTAAAAGAAAATTTACTTAAAATTTTTTTAAGCTTTATTCAAAACAGATACGACTTTATTATAATGGATACAGCACCTACATTGGGAAGTTTACTCAATAATAGTTTGATCATCACAGATTATTTAATTATACCTTTACCAACAGACCAGTGGGCAATTGAAAGTTTAGATCTAATAACTAGTAGACTTAGTGATCTTTTTATAAAAGATTTACCAATATTTTATTTAATAACCAAATTTATTGAAAGACAAAACATCGATCAAGAACTTAAAAAGTTTATTGAATGTGAATATAAAGGCAAATTTTTGGGAAGTGTTCCTAAAAGAGACAATTTGCGTAAAACTATATTTTACAGAGAAGAATTCAATTCTAATGAGGATTACTACAAAGCTTATGAAAGTATACTCGATAAGTTTTTAAGTATACTTTCAAATTAGTTCCATATGGAACTATTAGTTCCATATGGAACTAATTTGAAAGTATATAATGGAGTAAAAATAAAAAATGAAATTAAATAAAAAAATAGAAATTGTTAAAAGAGTTGAAATCAATGGAAATGAAATAAAAAAAAACAGAAAATCCAGATACTTAAAATTGAAAGAAAAACTAAAAATTTTAATAAAAGAGGAATCTTACAACAAAATTGAAACAGCTCGAATTTTAAAAGAAATTAATGACAATAAGTATTACGTTATAGACAAATATAAAAGTTTTGGCCATTTTATAAAAGATTATAAAATGGCCAAAACTTCTGTTTATAGATATATCAAACTGGCAATAGGAATTGACAGTGGTAAAATTAATTACGAATTAATTTTAAAAAAAGGAATACATTATGCTATACAATTTTTAGAAAATAATGGTATTACAACCAATAAAAGACCCAAAATGAATAAGTCGTTTAAGATAAAAATTGAAGATGAAAGAGTATTTGATTTTTATAAATCAAATACAAATTTTGTAAGTTTCTTACTAAAAGAGCTATATGATAATAATCAAAAATTACTTACAAATATTAAAAATAAATATGACAACTTAAAAGACAGAAAATAATATTCTAAATCCAAAAAGCATTAATACATTCAAAAAAATGTTTCAAAAACACTTTACAAAAAAATAAAATACTATATAATAATCTATATAGATTGAGATGCAATGTCTCGCTCTTGTTGTTTGATTAGAATAATAAGTTGGCTACCATAAGGTAGCCTTTGTCATTTTTCAAATGATTAAAATAAAAATTATATACCTCCTATATTAATTCCATTCCACAATAAAATATTTATTGTAATCCGGAAAAAACAATAAAGATTATAAAAATTAATTTTTATAATCTTTATTTTCAATTGATTCAACCATTACTAGAAAGTCCAAAATTTTATATTTTTTCAAGCTTAAATCTTCCAATCCAATTCTAATTTTAACTTCCTTATTCTTATAAGAAGCATCTTCTTCTTTAATCATCTTTGCCAATAAAGACTTAGACAAAACAAATGAAGAATAATTGATCCAATTGCCAAAAAAATGATTGTTATCTCTTTTGTAACTTACTTTTCCCTCAATTTTCGTTCCATCTGGTAGTAATAAAGGATTCTGTTCTGTTATACTATGGTTTCTAAATTTTGTATATAAAACTATTTTAGTTATTCCTGTTTTATAATTAAAAATACCTTTAAGTTCTGCATTTTTGTTTAAACTTTGGTATATTCTAAATGTTTTTCCAAATTGATCGTGCTCAACGTTTAAGGAAGTGCAAGATATTAATAAAAAAAATACCAACAATTTTAAACATTTTAATTGATTTTGATATAATCCCATATTCCTCTCCTTTGATAAAAAAATATAGACTAATGAACATAATAATATATTTTTTGTTAGATCATTGCAAACAATTTTTAATAAATTAATTTTTATTTCTTTAAATCATTGTTAGGGACTTTTTGGTTACTCCTTTTGTCTAGTATTGCTTTTGCTAGAAATATATAAGAAGATTTTTAATCTCTTTAAAGGTGTTTTTATAGCAATAAAAGTTCTTTACAAGAACTTTTATTGCTATAAAGGAAGCGTTAAATACGAAATTTAATTTAAAATTTAATTCCAATTTTTTAAAATTCAATATTAATTTTTTTTTAATAAAAAATAATAAATCTCAATAAATCTAATTTACAAATAGATAAATAAATTTAAAATTATTTTTTATGTGTATAATAATCGCTGGAAAGTAAACAATAAAAAATTATAAGCTTATATTCTCTTTAATAAAGAATAAATTATAAATACTTTATTTATAGAATAATTTAAGTGCCTTTAATAATGTGAATGTGAAATTATATTTCATATATAATAAAATATAGGCAAAATTTAAATTTATAAAAACTTGTAAGGATGCTTGTATGAAAATATTGATAAAAAAGTTAATAATTGTATTATTTCTCAATTTAATTTTATTTATTTCTTGTGTTAATGAAAGTAATGGAAACAAATTGGTTTTTAAGCTAAATATCGGAAGTGAGCCTGCTACTTTAGATGTTCAATTAATAAACGATACGGTTGGATCAGGGATTGTAAGCCAAATGTTTCTTGGCATTTTAGATGGAGATCCCAGAACTGGAGGATACAGACCCGGACTTGCTAAAAGTTGGGATATTTCTGATGATGGAGTAGTCTATACGTTTCATTTAAGAGATAATCTTGTTTGGAGCGATGGGGTTCCCATTACTGCCGAGGGGATAAGAAAATCTTATCTTAGAATTTTAGATAAAGAAACCGGTTCATCTTTTGTTAACATGATTAAGTCCGTTATAAAAAATGCAGAAGAGTATTTTGACGGTAAAGTAAATGAGTCTGAACTTGGAATTAAAGCTCTTGATGAGAAAACTTTAGAAATAACACTTAAATCCCCAAAGCCGTATTTTCTTGATATGTTGGTACATCAAACATTTATTCCTGTACCAGTGCACGTTATTGAAAAGTATGGGCAAAGGTGGACAGAGCCTGAGAACATGGTTGTTAGTGGTCCTTTCAAATTAAAATCTAGAGTTTTAAATGAAAAGGTTGTTCTTGAAAAGAATAATAAATATTATAACTCCAAAGATGTTGTTCTTGACAGCATTATATTTTTTGTCGCAGACAATAGTATTACAGCTTATAATATGTATTTAAATGATGAATTAGATGCAATTTTTAACAATGTTCCGCCAGATTTGCTTAAGGATCTTAAGCTTAGAGACGATTATTATTCAATAGGAACTAACTCAACCTTTTTTTATTCTTTAAATATAAAAGTAAAGCCACTTGACAATGTTAAAGTTAGAAAGGCGCTGTCTCTTGCTATTGATAGAAAAACTTTAACAGAGAGTGTTCTAAATGATAGTTCTATTCCTACAAGAAGAGCAACTCCAGATTATATTGATTACTCTTATAAAAGCAATCTAAGCTTATTTGATGTAAAAATAGCAAAGAAGCTTTTGGCGGATGCAGGATATCCTAATGGTAATAATTTTCCTTTATTAAAAGTAAAGTACAATACAAATGATCGCCAGAGAAAAATTGCTGAATTTATTCAAAATCAGTGGAATAAAAACTTAAATATTAATGTACAGCTTGAGAATGAAGAATGGTCAACATATATAAATAGTAGGGTAAATGGTAATTATGAAATAATAAGATCAGGATGGTCAGGGGATTATGCTGACCCTATGACGTTCTTAAGCATCTTTCAAACCGAAAACACAGCTTTTTCATCTTATGGATATTCAAATTCTGAATATGATGAACTTTTAATAAAATCAGACAATGAAAGAAATATTTTAAAAAGACAGGAAATTCTAAAAAAAGCAGAAGCAATAATAATCGAAAGAGATTTTCCGGCTGTATTCATTAATATAACTTCTTCTAGTTATCTTTTTAGAAACGACAAGTGGAAAGGTTGGGAGCCAAATGTTTCAGAAAGATTTAATTTATCTGAAATAAAACCAATTAAATAATTTATATTTTATTTTTTTCTAAAAATTAGAAATGAATTCTTAAACTAAGGGTTCATTTCTTTAATTTAATCATTTTAGAGTTTTTATTTTTAAACAGAGTAAGTACTAATATATTAATACTAGAAAAAGCATTGCAAAAATAGATTACATTATTATGTTTTTCATTATTCTTTTCCTACTAAAATTGTTATTTCTTTAAGAGAAAAATGTAACATTTTAATCTTTTAAAGATGATAGGTATTTAATTTGATCAATATTTTTCCTATCTTTATGTTATGTTAAAAACATCGTGAGGATGGGATTCTTTTAATGAAGAATGACTTATTTTTACAAACTTAGAATTTATTTTTAAATCAGATATTGTGGCTGCTCCCAAATAGCCCATTCCAGACATTAACCCTCCTTTTAATTGAGTTAAAATATCTTGTAATTTTCCAGAATACGGCACCATACCCTCAATTCCTTCGGGGACTAATTTTTTAGGTTCGTTGTTTTCTAGTTGAAAATATCTTGATTTAGAGCCTCTTTTCATAGCAGAAATAGAACCCATTCCAACGTAGGATTTGAATTTTTTTCCATTGTAAATTATTTCTTCGGAAGGAGATTCTTTTGTGCCTGCAAAGAGATTGCCTATCATTACGCTATCAGCTCCCGCTGCAATGGCTTTAACAATATCTCCTGAAACCCTAATTCCGCCATCTGCTATAATGCAAATGTTTGTATTTTTACAAACTTCATAAACATCACAGATTGCTGTTATTTGGGGAACTCCAACTCCCGCAACTATTCTTGTTGTGCATATGCTACCCGGGCCTATTCCTACTTTTAAACAATCTGCTCCCGCACTTATTAAATCTAATGCAGCTTCTTTAGTTACTATGTTTCCAGCAATAAGGTCTAAGTTTGGGTACTTATTTTTAATTGTTTTGACAAGTTCTATTATTCTTGTAGAATGTCCGTGGGCAGAGTCTATGACAAGTATATCTACATGTGCCTTTGCAAGTTCTTCAACTCGTTCTATGGTATTAATATCAATGGAAACAGCAGCGCCCACTCTTAGTCTACTATTTAAATCTGTGCACGCATTAGGAAAATCTTCTTTGTCTTCTGCATTTTTGCATACATCGGATTTTTCTATATATTGTTTTGCTGCAAATATTTTTGGGGGTTTTTCGTTTGTATCTTTATTGGTATTAATGATTTTTTGGAATTCACATGTTTTTACTTTTTCTATTTCTTTCCTTTGAGCTTCTATTGACATATTTTTATGTATAATTCCTATTCCACCTTCTTTAGCAATGGCTATTGCCAGCTGGCTTTCTGTAACAGTATCCATTGCTGAGCTTAAAAATGGTATGTTTAGAGATATGTTTTTTGTCAATTGTGTTTTTAAGCTAACCTCATTAGGTAATACAGAGGATTTTCTTGGAATTAAAGACACATCATCAAAAGTTAAAGCTTCTTTTATTATCTTATTTGGCATAAAGTTTCCTTTTTATTGGTTTTGTTATTCCCATTCTATGGTTGATGGCGGCTTAGAAGATATATCATAACAAACTCTATTTATACCTCGAACTTCATTAATTATTCTTGAAGAAACCTTTTTTAAAAAAACATAAGGAAGTTCAGTCCATTCTGCAGTCATGAAGTCTTGGGTATTTACACATCTAATTACAGCTGTGTATTCGTATGTTCTTTGATCTCCCATTACGCCAACCGATTTAACAGGAAGCAATACAACAAATGCTTGTCTTATTTGATAATATAAATCATTTATAAAAAGCTCCTCTGTTAGAATGTTGTCTGCTTCTTGTAAGATATTTATCTTTTCTTGTGTGACTTCTCCAATTATTCTTATAGCTAGTCCTGGGCCTGGAAATGGATGTCTATAAAGAGATTCTTTTTTAATGCCCAGATTTATTCCGATTTGAATTATTTCATCTTTAAAAAATTCGTTCAAAGGTTCTAAAAGTTTTAAACGCATCTTATCTGGGAGTCCCCCCACGTTGTGATGAGACTTAATTTTTGAAGAAGCGCTATCTTTTGATTTAGATTCGATTACGTCAGAATAAATTGTTCCTTGAGCTAAATATTCTATATTTTTATCTTCTAGAGTAATTTTTTCAAAAACATCTACAAATTCTTTTCCTATTATTTTTCTCTTTTCTTCAGGATCACTTATATTTTTTAAATTGTTTAAAAATCTTGCAGAAGCATCAATGTATTTGATATTTAAATCATATTGATGCTTTAAATCTAGTATTTTTTTTTCTTCATTTTTACGCAACAATCCGGTGTTTACAAAAACGCAGATCAAATTTTGTTTTATTGCCTTTTTTATAAGTAATGCACAAACTAAAGAGTCTGTACCACCAGAAAGCCCTAAAATAACTTTTTTGATTCCTACTTTAAACTTAATTTTTTCCACAATGGTTTCTATATTGCCTTCTAATGACCAGTTAATTTGAGCTTGGCAAATTTTAAAAACAAAATTTTTAAGTATTTGATCTCCAAATTCAGAATGAGTTACTTCTGGATGGAATTGTAGACCGTAAATTTTTTGAGTTTCATTTGATATAGAAGCAATACAATTTTTTGTAAAAGCTAATTGTTTAAAATTATCGGGAATCTTTTTAATACTGTCTCCATGACTCATAATAATTTGAAATTTGTTTGGAAGTTCTGAAAATAGAAGAGATTTATCATCTTTCAGAAAGATTTCAGAGCTTCCATATTCTTGATTAGAGTCTTTAGATACTAGGCCTCCAAATAATTTAGCAATTATTTGCATTCCATAACATATGCCCAAAACAGGTATTTTTAATTTAAAAATTTCAATATCCAGGGTAGGAGCTTCTTTTGAATAAACAGAAGCAGGACCCCCGCTTAATATTATTCCCGAGATGTTCATATTTTTAATTTCTTTTAAAGGAGTATAGTAAGGCATTACTTTTGTATAAACGCCAATTTCTCTAATTCTTTTTGCAATTAGTTGACTATATTGGGATCCAAAATCTAATACAAGTATTGCCTGGGCATTCATTATGCAAGTCCTTAAAATAAATTAAAAGTTTTCTTATTAAAGCATATTTCACTTAATTTTAGCATATTTAGCTTTACTTATGTCAATTTTAAAATCAAATTAAGATATTTTTTAATGTTTATTCAATATTTTGAATAAATAATTTTTGAAAAATCTTCAATAAGTATTTATTGAAGAAAAATTGAAAAATTATTGAAAAAATTGAAAAACAAAATTGTTGAACTAATAATTCATAAATAAAAAGGAGGCACAAATTAATGAAAAAGAATACATTAAGTGCAATATTAATGACTTTATTTTTATTTATATCTTGTAACAATTCAGGGAAAGATGGTAATTCTGCATCTAATACTGCTGATGAGTCTGTTAAAGGGCCTAATCTTACAGAAATAAGTAAAAAAATTGCAGATTCTAATGCAGTTGTTCTGGCTGTAAAAGAAGTTGAGGCTTTACTTGCATCTATAGATGAACTTGCTAAAGCTATTGGTAAAAAAATAAAAAACGATGGTAGTTTAGAGGCCGAAGCAAATCGTAACGAGTCATTGGTAGCAGGAGCTTATACAATATCAGCCTTAATCACACAAAAGTTGGGTAAATTGAAAAATTCAGAAGAATTAAAGGAAAAAATTTCAAATGCTAAGGATTGTGCTGAAGCATTTACTAAAAAGCTAAAAGATAATCAGGCGGAGCTTGGCGTGCAGGGTGTTACTGATGAGAATTCAAAAAAAGCTATTTTAAAAACACATGGGGATAAAACTAAGGGCGCTGAAGAACTCGGAAAATTATTCGAATCAGTAGGAAACTTGTCAAAAGCAGCTAAAGAATTGCTAGATAATTCAGTTAAAGAGCTTACAAGTCCTGTTGTGGCAGAAGCTCCAAAAACCCCTTAATTAAAATCAATATTATAAGATTAATTTGTTTTAAAAAAGTAACTGGAAAAATAAAGTCAATATAAGTCAAGAAAGATTTCTTGGCTTTTATTTTTTTATTTTCTAAAAATATTGCTTAAAATACATTTAACTTTAACTTCTTATTTTAAAGAATAAAAATTTATTTCCAATTCGTTAATAAGTTAAATTTAAGTATTATCAATATAAACAAAATTTGGTAGTAATTTTTAGAGAATTCAAATTTTGATTTTTAAAAGCTTAAGCGGACTTAAACGGTTTTTGCAGATTTTAAAGGCAATATAAGTAGTTTTTAGCTGCATGTGATTTGTATAAAGTTTATTGTTAGGAGAAATAATCTTTTGAAGATAAAAGTTTCTTTTTTTAGATTTAGAATTTAATTTTTTGAAATTGCAAATTTTAAATTTTTTTTCTAAATAGCAAATCGTCAATAAATATAAATAAATTTAATAATAAAAACTAGGCACAGTATTATCATTACTGGAGAGATTTTATTTTTTTTATTTTCCAATAAATTAAGTATTATATTTATTAAAACATAAAATATTATTCCAATGCTTATACCTGAAGAGATATTGTATGTTAGGGGAATTAAAAAAAGTATTAAAAAACTGGAAACGTTTTCTCTTATATTAGAGAAATTAATGTTTAATATTTCTCTGCACATTGAAAATCCTACATATATTAGTGCTGCAGCAGTTGCACTAGCAGGAACGGCAATAAATAATGGTGAAAGGAATATTGCAATAAAGAACATTATTCCCGTTACTATTGTTGTAAGTCCGGTTTTACCACCTTCTTCTATTCCTGTGCAACTTTCAATGTATGCGGTTACAGTTGAAACACCCATTATTGCTCCAACAGTAGTAGAAATAGCATCAATTAAAAATATTTTGCCAACATTAGGAATTTTCCCATTTTTGTCTAACATGTTACCTTTTGCTGCCACTGCTATTAAAGTGCCCAAAGTATCAAATAAATCATTAAACAGCAATACCAATACAATTGTAATAAAACTCCAAAAATGTTTGCTTAATATGTAGGAAAAATCTAATTGGTTAAATATTGGTCCAATAGACTCGAATCTTAAAATTCCATCTGGAAAACGTATTCCGGCAGCTACTGCACTTTCTGGACTAATGGTTGCATATATCCATGCTATGGCAGTGACTGAACAAATTGCCCAAAGTATACTTCCCCTTACATTTAATTGTTCAAAAATTACAATAAAAAATAATCCTAAAAATGTAAATAAAACTTTTAAATCAACAAATGATCCAATTCCAACCAATGTAGCATCATTTTTAATAATAATTCCACCATTGACAAAGCCAATAAAAGCAATAAAAAGCCCTATTCCAACCGTAATAGAGTATTTTAAATTTACCGGTATGGAATTTGCAATGCTTTCCCTAGCTCTTGATAAAGAGAGTACAATAAATATTAGCCCCTCGGTAAAAACAGCCGCTAATGCAACTTGCCAAGGAATATTCATTCCAATTACTACAGAAAATGCAAAAAATGCATTAAGGCCCATACCAGGTGCTAGTGATATAGGGGTATTAGTATAAAGCCCCATTAATATACTAGAAAATGCTGATGTTAAGCAAGTTGCAGTAACTAATGCACCAATTGGCATACCTGTGCTAGATAATATTGCCGGATTAACAGCTATTATGTATGCCATGCTCAAAAAGGTGGTAATACCACCGATAATTTCTTTTTTATAATCAATGGTTTTATTTTTAAATTGAAATAATAATGTTTCTTTCGATTGATTCATTACAAATTACTCCTCAAATTTTATTTTATATCAAAAATAAAGCCAGTGCTATTGTTAGTTTTTAATCTATTAATAAAACATCTTGATAAATAAAATTTTATAAAAATTATTAATAGCCATAAATAAATTTAATAATAAAAATTAAGCATAATATTAGCAGTACAGGAGAAATTTTAATCTTTTCTTTACTAAAAAAATTAAATGATATATTTACTAAAATATAAAATGCTGCGCCAACAAAAAATCCTGAAGAAATGCTATAAGTTAAAGGAATCAAAAAAAATATTAAAAAGCTAGAAATATTTTCTCTAATATTAAAGAAATCAATTTTAATTATTTCCCTGCACATTGAAAATCCTACATATATTAGCGCTGCAGCAGTTGCGCTAGCAGGAACAGCAACAAACAGTGGAGCAAAAAAAACTGCAAATAGAAATAATACTCCAGTTATAATTGAGGTAAATCCTGTTTTTCCACCTTCAGCAATTCCTGTAAAACTTTCAATATAAGTAGTAACAGTAGAAACCCCCATTATTGCTCCAAAAGTAGTAGCAATACCATCTACCAATAATATTTTTCTTGCATTGGGAATTTTTCCATTTTTATCCAACATTCCACCTTTTGTTGTAACGCTTATTAAAATGCCCACAGTATCAAATAAATCATTGAACAAGAGAATGAAAACTATTGATGTAAAAGTCCAAAAATGCTCATTTAAAACATAAGAAAAATCTAATTGGTTAAATATTGGTCCAATGGATTCAAATTTTAGAATCCCACTGGGAAGTTGTATTCCAATAGCTTGAGCGTCCTCTAAATTAAATATTGCATATATCCATGCTATGGCAGTGACTGAACAAATTGCCCAAAGTATACTTCCCCTTACATTTAATTGTTCAAAAATTACAATAAAAAATAATCCTAAAAAGGTAAATAAAACTTTCAAGTCAACAAACGAGCTAATTCCAACCAATGTAGCATCATTTTTAATAATAATTCCTCCGTTGACAAAACCAATAAAAGCAATAAAAAGCCCTATTCCAACTGAAATAGAATATTTTAAATTTATTGGAATAGAATTTATAATTTGTTCTCTTACTCTTAAAAAGGATAAGAGAATAAAAATTAGTCCTTCAATAAAAACAGCAGCTAATGCAACTTGCCAGGGAATGTTCATTCCAATTACCACAGAAAATGCAAAAAAAGCATTCAGGCTCATTCCAGAAGCTAATGCCAGGGGCGCATTAGTATAAAGTCCCATTAGGATAGTAGAAAATGCTGCTGTTAAACAGGTTGCAGTAACTAGTGCCCCAATTGGCATGCCTGTGTTAGATAGTATTGCTGGGTTAACAGCTATAATATATGACATACTTAAAAATGTAGTAATGCCTGCTAAAATTTCCTTTTTATAGTTGATATCACTGTTTTTAAATTGAAAAAATAAACCTTTTATATATTTTCCCATAAAACTTTCCTTTTTATTGTTTAAAAATATTTCCAATAATAAATTGATTTTTTAATTTTTTTTAAAGGTCTATTGCACCTTATTAAGCATATTGTTCTGAAAGAAAATATTTTCACTGTCAGGCAAGTTCGAAAATACAATGGTTTTAATAATCTTTTCAGAACTATTTGTAATCACAAATTTTCTAGCTTTAATAAGCTTTAAATAAGCTTTCAAAGAAATATCTTTTCCAACGCTAAAAAAGGTTTGAAGATATTTACCATCAATTAGCTTATGACGATTAAATAGGAATAACGCAATTATATCGTTTTCAACTTTTAAAAATAAAGGTTCTTTGTACCTTAAATTCCAAACATTAGAAATGGTAAAATAATGTCTTAAAGAAATTTTATTATTCTCTTGAATGAACTTAATATATTTAGAATCTTTTTTTAATTCAGGAATACCGTCAAAATAGATTGTAGCACAAGATAAGATTAAAAATATTAAATAAAAAAGTATTAAATCTTTTTTAAAAATTTTTAAGAAAGTCCATAATATGTGAGTTTTTTTATAAAATTTTGTTTTTAAATGCATATTCTAAAGTATTTTTTGTATTCTTGAAATTAACATCAATAAATCTTGGATCATATTGCAAGGTGTCCTTAGTCCAAACCTGAAAAGAATCCTTATTAAATAAAAAGACTAGCTTTTTGTAAGGGGTTAAAGCTTTTGACATAAGAGCAAAATTATCTTTATCAAGATTAATGTATAAAAACTTAAAATTCCCAATACTAACCACCTTAGAAATAGCAATATTTCCAATATATTTATTGTCTTGAATTAACTTCAAATAACCTTTGGTAAAATTTAAAGTTGAATCTAGCATAACATTTAAAAAAACAGTAAACTTATTGCTAGATTTATCTTTTTTAATGTATATTTGACTACCTGGATAAAAATAAAGAAAATAATCTGCTCTTTCAATTTTTTCAAAATTCTTTTCCAAATCTTCAGCAATATTTAAAATCTTACAAGAAGAGCAAATAAAAACCACTAAAATCAAAAAAAAACTATATTTCATAATTAACTTATATTATACAATACAGAAAGGAGAGTGTTTATATTAAATGAATGAAAACAAATTCAGCTCTTATATTGAAAATTCTAAAGTCTATTCGGATTACATAATATCAAAACATAAAATATTGCTTATTCCTGTTCCTATAATAAAAATTGCTATGGAAGAAGATCTTAAAATTTTCGAAATAAGTTTTCAAGATAAGAATAAAGATTTTTCAGGATATATTCAATTAAATGAAAAATCTTTATATATAAATGAAAACATGAGTCTTGAAAATAAAAGATTTACAATAGCAAAACACTTGGGGCATTATTTGATGCATCAAAATCAAATTAAAAATTTATCCAAAAATGAAAACTATTATAATGATATTCAAGACAGTCAAATGGCAACAGAAGCTAACATATTTGCAGCAAACATATTAGTTCCAACAACCACATTAAAATTAAAATTATCTCAATATAAATCTAAAGAATATCCTCAAAAAACAATAGCAAAAGAATTTCAAGTAACTGAAAATATAATTTATTTAAAATTAAGCATACTCAATGATCTTAGCAAAATGGACAAAATAAAAAAGAGTAAAAAATTTTTGAAAATCAAAAACACAAAAGAAAAAATAGAAGCGAACATTTACCTCCACAATACAGATAAAATTAAAGAATCAATAGCTCTTGATTTGGAAAAATATGAACTTAAAAAAAAAGAACGAATTAAAAAAATATTTGAGGATCTAGAATAAAAAACTTTCTCAAATTAAAAACTTTTTGAGTATATATTCCATCTTTACATTGGCCAAGATTAAATAATTTTTACTCTTAATAAGAGAATCTAAGTGGTTTTTTGCAATTACAATCCAATACTTGTTATCCATAAATTTTTTAGTAGTTGGAAAATTTATTTTCAATGAAAAATTTTTCATAATTTTTTGTTTTTCAAGATAAGATAAAACTTCTGCCTTAAAAGATGCCCCTTGGGTCAAGCTATAAGCAATAAGTATTCTATATAATTTTTTATTATAAATAAAAAGATCTTTGATAAAATCAATATTATTATTAAAATTAGATTCATCAACGCAAATATAAGCACTATTATTTTTAGCATCATTCAAGCTTTCAAAATTATATAAATGATGCAAATGTTCATAGTCTTTTATTTTAAAATTTGAAATCTTTAAATCAGGATAATTCATCAAAGATGATAAAACAGTTAAATTTATTTTATCTTTTTCTGGTATCTCTAGCAAAGATACTGTTGAACAACCATAAAACAATAAAAAATAAACGGGTATTAAAAACTTCTTCATTTAATGCCTAATTGTATGCTTTTAGTAAAATAAAGTAAAGTAATAAAAATATAGAAATATTTTGATATAATTTAAAAATAAACTTTAAAAGGATGTAAAATGAGTTATTACGCGCTAAGTAAAATATTTCTATATTCTGGTTACCTTGTTATTGGATTTCTATCTTTTACAATTTTTAATAAAAACTTAAGAAATAAAATCAGAGGGAAATTAAAAAATTTATACTTTTTATATTATTTAACTTTTTTTACTCTTTTTATTATGAGTTCAAATTTATCTTATTACTTCACTGAAAAGCAGTTATTGGAAGATTTTAATATTTTTGAAAAAGAATTTCTTGAAATACATAAAATAAATGAACAATTTTTCCCCAAATACCTTCTAAATTTTCCAGTACCAATAAGAATGGAATTGATGTCAAAATTTGATCCAATATATACAGTGTTTAATGCTAGTTTTGAAAAATATGCTAAAAACATTGGAAAAAGTTCTTATGAAATTCAAACAAATTATAAAAATTATGTTAGAGCAACAAATTCAGAAATTAAAGCAAAACTTGATCAAATAAAAGAAAATATTACTCCTATTTATAATAAATATAAATTACCCATTCTAAATGGAGAAAATACAGAAATAGGTATTGATGAGAATGGGAATATTATTCCCGTTATAAAAAATGCAAACGGACAAATAACAGAATTGCTGTTTTACGATCAAAATTATAATTTAATTCCTTTTAAAAAATTTAAAAGTTATAATGTTAGATTTGATTTAATACCAGAAAATAAAAATATAAACTTCAAGGAACTAATAAACGTTTACTATCTTGATGAAAAAAATATTATCACTCCCATAGAATATTATAAAAATAATATAGACACCAGCCCTTATTACATAGACTTGCAAGAAAATAAAGATGACTTTCTCAAGACAATAAAAATCAAAAAAGAATATAGTTTATACATTGAGAAAAAGAAGCAACTACAAAATTTAACTGAAAATGATAAACTTGATGATTTTAAAGAATTTTTATCAAAAAATAATAATATTTTTTCACTAAATACAATATTTTCCAACGGCAATCCAATATTTACTTATGCTATAAATGTAAAAGCAAAAAGTATTATACATTATTTAATAACAAAAGAATTTAATATTAATTTAACAAATCAAAGTTCTCAAACAGCTCTTCATAATGCTATAATTCAAAAATATGATTTAAATTTTATTAAATCACTTATTGAAAAAGGCGCTAATCCAAATATCAGAGATGGCGATAATAAACTACCTATAGATTACTCCGACAAAACTAGTGAAATTTATAAGTATTTAATAGGAATTTAACTTTACAATGCTCATTGCTGATTAATTACCATTAATAACATTCTAAGCCAAATTGATCCGATTTATTTCTAAATTTAGAAATAAAATAATTTCAATGAAAACAAAGATTACAATCAGCAATTTAATATACTATCATTTATTCAATACTGATATTTACAAGATTAAAAAATCTTGTTAAGATATTAAGCGTATTATTCAAATTAATTATTTTAATTAATTAATTTGCACTTAATAAAAAGGGGAAAATTATGTCAACATCATCAGCATCTATATCTATATTTACAATATTACAAAAAGTAGGAAAAGCCTTCATGCTTCCAATAGCACTTTTACCAGCAGCTGGAATTTTATTGGGAATTGGGGGAGCATTTACTAATGAAACAATGATTCAGGCTTATGGATTAGAAGGGGTCCTTGGAAAAGGAACTGTGGCTAGCTCAATACTTTATCTTATGAAATATACAGGAGAAGTAATTTTTGCGAACCTGCCCTTAATGTTTGCAGCAGCAATTCCAATAGGACTTGCTAAATTAGAAAAAGGAACAGCCGCTTTAGCGGGAGTAGTCGGATTTTTAGTTATGCATCAAACTATAAATGGAATCTTATACATACAAGGAATCACACCAGAAAGCGCAAGCTTAAAAGCACTATTGGAATTAGGAATGCCTGAAACAGTTGCAACAGCAAAAAGCCAGGAATATACAAATGTACTTGGAATATTCTCTCTTCAAATGAGCGTAATGGGAGGGCTGATAGCCGGATTTGTTGCTGTATTTCTTCATAACAGATTCCATAATATTCAATTACCTACATTTTTAGCATTTTTTGGAGGCACAAGATTTGTGCCAATCATAACCACAATGACAATGTTTGTAGTAGGAATATTTTTAACATTTACTTGGCCTTTTATACAAGGCGCAATGACTTCGTTTGGAAGAATTGTAGAACAATCAGGACTTTTTGGAACATTTGCATATGGAGCAATAAAAAGATCTTTAATTCCGTTTGGACTTCACCACATATTTTATTTGCCATTTTGGCAAACAGCTGTTGGGGGAACATTGGAAATAAATGAAGAACTCATATCAGGAGCACAAAATATATTTTTCAAACAACTTGCAGATCCCAATACTGTACACTTTGAAGTTGCAAAAGGAACAAGGTTTTTCAGCGGAGAATTTGTTGTTATGATCTTTGGATTACCTGGGGCTGCACTTGCTATGTACCATACATCAAAACCTGAAAATAAAAACAACGTAGCTTCATTACTACTATCTGCTAGCTTTACATCAATGTTAACAGGAATTACAGAGCCTCTTGAATTTGCATTCCTTTTTGCAGCACCAGCACTTTATTACTTTATATATGTTCCTCTTTTTGGACTAGCATATCTTTTAACACACCTTTTAAACGTAGGAGTTGGACTAACATTTTCTGGAGGATTTATAGATATGTTCTTATTTGGAATACTTCAGGGAAATAGCAAAACAAATTGGATAGCAATTCCCATCTTGGGAATCTTTTACTTTATTGGATTTTACTTTATATTTAAATTTGCAATCATGAAATTCAACCTTAAAACAATAGGAAGAGAAGATGAAGAGATGGAAAAAAGTATGATGAGTTCAGAAAAAACAAGCTTATCAGAAACCGCTTCAAAAGTATTAGAGGGTCTTGGGGGAAAAGATAATATTACATACATTGATGCGTGTGCATCAAGACTAAGAGTTAATCTAAAACAAATAGAATTCATTAAATCAGACGCCTACTTTAAAAATCTGGGTGCTAGCGGTATATTGAAAAAAGGTAATAGTGTTCAAATTGTATTTGGAGGATTGTCCGATAATATAAGAATGGAAATTGACAAGCTTATGTAAAATTTTTAAAAAAAATATAAAAACAGCTAATCCAATAGAAAAAT
>NZ_CP179255.1:0-27764 GCF_032595795.2 Borreliella americana
AATTTTTTGACAAAAATATTGGTTTTTGCTATCATATATATAATTTAATAAAGAGAATTGAAAAGTTGTGTAATTTAAGAAAAGCAAAACTAATAGATAAAATAAGCCCATTGGGGTTATATCAATACTCAATATTTTTTAGGAATTACATTGAAAATGTGGCAGAAGATTGTCTCAAAAATGGACTTGTTCTTGAAAGCGTTAATCGCAATGTTGGTGATTTTGAACTTGCTGGTTTAAAGTTGCAGCTTAAAAATGCCCTACTTAATTGTATTATAAGCTACCGTTTTCATGGAATTGGATATGTTTTAGTAAAAACTAAAGATAAGCTATTAGACCTTGAAGAGGCTGTTAATATAGAGTTGCCTATTGGTTTTGAATACCTTGATTATGAATATATAAGAGATTTAGGAATTAACTTTGATTATATAACTTATAAAGTCAATAATAAGGGTGATTCTTTTGATACTGTTAAAATACATAAAAGTCGACTTATCATATATGAAAACTTCGACTATATCTTAAAAAGATATGTTCCGTGTTATACTGAAAGTTTTTTGCTAGATATTTACTTGTTTGAAAAAATATACGTTGAAATAGAAAAGCGTATTGAGAATCATAATTTTTTGTTTTACAAAGACGAATCATTAGTTCAACTACAAGAAGCTCTCTCTAGTGCAACAACTTCTTTAAGTGCACTTACTCATAGTAGCAGTAATGATAAGGGCAATGGTATTTTATCTTCTTTTTTAAGAAAACAAAATTCAAATAATCATAATAAAGATATTTCTAATTTACGCAGCCTAAATGACTCATTAGCACACGAGCTTGATAGGCTTAAAAACAATCTTAATAATGAGGGTATGTTTTATACGGCCACTCCTAGTGCTAGTTTAGAAGTTATTAAATATGACCTTAGTTACTTAAAAGAGGCTTTAGCTTTAATTAAAGCAAAAATTGGTGCGGACACTAAAGAACCTTTAACTAGGAGTTTTAATGAGCAGGCTAAAGGACTGGGAAATGATGGTAAAGGGGATAGGAGTAATTATTACGATTTTCTAAAAGGTGTACAAGAACAAGTTGAAAATTCTTGCAACATAAAACTTTCAAATTATTTCGGCCTTGATATGAAGTTTAATTCGCTGGTTATGTTAAGTGAAGATCAAAAAGTGGAAAGAGATATAAAGCCAATTGAGCTTTACAGTAAATATAGCCAGCTTATACAAAACAGTTCCTTTAATGATGAAGAGTTAGCTATTTTAAAAGGAAAATTATTTTCATTTTGATAAAAGGAGTTAGAAAATGACTGAAAATGAAGAAGGAAAAGAAGACTTGCAGGCACAAGATAAAGAGAATCAGCAAATTAAGGCTGATACTAGAGTTATAAGTGCTTTAGAGTTTGAAGAGTATATGCGTTTTAAAGAACAAATGAACAATAAATCCAAAGAGACAACTCGTGATTTAAGTATAAATGAGCGAATTACAAAAGAACTTGCAGAAGTTGAAGAAAGAGAGCGTATTGAAAAGCAATTATTGTTAGAAGCAGAGCGGATTAATGAAATTGATACACTTGCAAAAGCTCATCTCAGCAGCCATTTTAATAAGGAAGTACTTCTTGCAAAAGGATACACTCTAAAAGACATTATGCAGGCACAACGTAGAGAACTTGTTCGCAAGTTTGTTCCAATTGAGCAAATTAAAGCTATTGCTAAAGCGTCAGACATAAGTCATATTGATGGTGAAATATTAGAGCAACTTGTTTCTTTAGCAAAAGTGAATATTAAATTGAGAAAAAATAGAAATAGTAATTCTACTTCTGTTGACTCTATTAAAGGCAATATTGCTAAATCAGAAGAAGCGGCAAGTTTGCTTGATTCTAATTTTGTTCCAATTAATTTTACTGAGTTTGTGCAAGCGATAAGTAATACTTATAAGCAAAAACGAGTTCAATTCTATGAAAATTTAAAAAGACATAAAAGAACAAGTATTGCTTAAAGGGGTTTTTAATGGGTGATATCACAAAGATTAAACAAGAGTTTGATAAAAAAGTTTCTGAAATTAAAGCATTAATGAAAAATCCGCAGCAAAATGCTAGTTTACTTAGCAATTCTATTGAGTTTAGAGATAAAAACCTAATTTACTCCAATTCTGGTGGAGTTTGCACTAGCAGTAAAAACAAAATAGAAAATTATCCTGCTAAAGGATATCCATATAAGCGGGGGGTTAAGCTTAGTTTTGGTGATGGTACAACAGAACTTGAAGTTGAAGCTGGAGGTGGTGAAGACTTATATGGAATATGCATTGATATAGACGAATTTAGCAATGTAGCAACTGTAATTCCAATTACAAATAACTTTACGGGATATTTAACGTTTAAGAAAAATGAAAATGGTGTAAACCCGGGCGACAAGTTGTATTTTAATCAACATGGAGAGCTTGAAAAGGTTACTGGGACTCAGAAAACAATTAATGCAATAGCACTTTCGAAAGTGTATAAATTAACAGAAGATTTATTTATAGTGCTCGCTAGTATATTTGGAAATAGAGCTTTAAAAGGGTAGTTAAATTATGGCTTTACACGATAAAGGGCAAACTAAAGTTCTTTATACTGATAATAATTTACAATTGGGGCTAAAATCAGAAGTTCCAACTACTGCTTCTAGGACTAAACGGCAAACAAGACAAGTTGAAGAGGGCATACAATTAAAAACCCCTTATTTG
Organism: Borreliella americana; assembly: GCF_032595795.2. Lineage (NCBI taxonomy): Bacteria > Pseudomonadati > Spirochaetota > Spirochaetia > Spirochaetales > Borreliaceae > Borreliella > Borreliella americana. The sequence continues at coordinate 2,722 of NZ_CP179255.1, forward strand.
GGCCCATTTGAAGAATTCGATGATATTCTTTTGCAGTTTAAAAAATATTCAAAATCAATGGGTTCAATTGAAAATAAGGTTTTTAGTAGCGCAAGTGGTTATTTTAAATCTAAAAATGCACGCCTTGATACTTATTCGTTTACTTGTTCAAGTTTTACAGACAAAATAGAAGAATATTTTTATGATCGAAAAAATAGTTTCCCATATAAGCGTGGGGTCAAACTTGTTTCAAAAGAGAACTCTACATGTGTTGAAGTTAGTGCTGCTACTGATATTTATGGAATATGCGTTGATGTATGTGAATTTAGTTATATAGCATATGTTTTGCCAATTACAAATAACTTTGAGGGCTACCTTGTTACAGAAAATCCAAATATAAAATCGGGAGAAATATTAGATATTGATGATAAAGGGGTTATTATCAAGGCTGGAGATGGGGCTCAAGCTATGATTAATGCTTATGCACTATTTGATGCATTTACAGTCAATTTTAGACCCAAAGATAAAAACCTGGAGCAAACTCAAGGCAAAAACCCTAAAAATTATTCTATTAATTTGGTAAAAGTTGCAATTTTTGGCAATACTGGCGGGGGTTAAATCCCATGTGTATGAAAGGAGATAAATGAATGGAAGACACAACACAATTAGTAAAAGAGTATCAAGAGAAGAAAAGTAGCTTTGAAAAGTTTATGAAAAATCCACAACATGATACTAATTTGCTTGGAAATTCTATTGAATTTAGAGATAAAAATGTGCAATTTTTTGCTTCTGGAGGTGTTAGAACTAGCAAATTTGACAAATTAGAAAATCACCCATTTTTAGGATATCCATACAAACGTGGAGTAAAAAGGGTTATGCAAGAAGTAAAAGAAAATGAAGTTCACTATGAGCCTTATGTTGAGGCTGGAGGTGATGAAGACTTATATGGAATATGCATTGATATAGATGAGTTTAGTAAAACAGCTACTATTGTTCCAATTACTAATAATTTTGAGGGATACTTAGTAGCAAAAGATTATACGATCAAAACAAAAGACAAACTTGTTTTTAATAAAGAAGGCGCCCTTGAAAAGGTTGTTGGAGTAGAAAATAAGACAACTATGAATGCAATAGCATTGTCTGAAGCAAAACAAATTGGCAATGATGTTTATTTAGTAAAAGTAGCGGTATTTGGAAATAAAGCTATAAGTAAAAATTAATAATATTAGGGAGAATTTAACATGGAATTATTTGATGAAAATTATTATGCAAAAGCAGTAGCGAATATTATAGGGGAAGTTAAAAATCCTATTATGTACAAATGGTTTTCACCCGAACAAATTGAAGACGTTGATCTACAAATGGGTTATCAAAGAACTGTAAAGTGGGACGCGTTTTTAAATGCTAATCCCACAACGATTGCTAATGAGGTTAATACTATTTCAACTATTGGCTTTAGTTCTGAAGTAGTAAGACTAAATTACCTTAAGCTGCAATATAAATTTAGACACTTAAAACAATCTTCTGAGAAATTTTATACTTCAGAATCGTATCTTGGGGACATTAATAATAATTTACTTCCCTTCGCACAAGCTTATAAACTTGCAAGTAGTGAAATTATTAAACTTATTAATCACTTTGTACTAACGGGTACTGTTTCAATTCAAAAGGATGGGAAAAATCAAAAACGCTTACTTCCTAATATGTATGGACTTCTTAATATGCCCGAGCAGATAAAAGAAGAAGTTGCTAGTGGTGATAAGGATAAAATGAATAAAATTTTTGAAAAAATTGAGGCGGGACTTTCAAAGTTAGAACTAGAGGACGAATTTTCCACACCTATGATGGTAATAGTTGACCCAGCAACTTCACTTAAACTCGTAAAACCATACGCAGCAGTACAAAATGCAACAAGTAGTTGTGAAAAATGGGAAGATATTTTGATTCAAACTATTAAGGCCATTAATAATAGAGAAGAGGTTTACATTGAAACTTCAAACTTGCTAAAACATAAAATACTCATTTATCCACTAAATCCAGAACTTATTAAGTTTAAACCTAGTAAGTATATGCTGCCTACACCAAATGAACAAGTTGATAAAGATTCAACTGATATTGCTCATTCATACATTGATTTTGTTTTAGGCGGGCTTCTTGCTACTAAAAATACCATTTTGCAAGTTGATATCAAACAAAATTAAACACATGGGGTAAATAAAATGAGCGAACAAAAAGACTTGCAAATACAAGTTCAAAATGATGAAGAAGAACTTTTGGTAACAAAACTTCATACTGAAGTATTGCTGCTATTAGGGATAGATAAATTTGCACTAAGTAGGCAAAATTTTTTACTTCATTTATCACTGCTTCAAGCAATTCTAGTAACACGTGGTATTGATGCAGGTTTACTTACATATGAACAAATATTTTTACTTACCTTTTATCATATGGGCTGTCAATTAAGAAAACAAGGGGTTGTTCGCGAATTTGAATTTGAAAGAATAAAAAAAGAGAAGTTCAATGAGCTAGAGCTCGATTATTATCCTAGTAATAGTGGAAGTAAAGAGAGTAGTAGAGAAGGCTATGGTTCAAATAAAAATTTTTGTTCACAACTTGATGCATTTTTAGAAAAACTAAAAAGAGAAACTTCAACTCCATCCTGTGTGGGGGTTGTTTAATGAGTGGTATTAGGAAAAGACTGGCGGATATGTCTGCGCGTATGATTAACACCTTTCAGAATCCCGAGCCCTTAAGGTTTTATAAAGGCAATGTTGTAAAATTTGAAAATGACGATTCTTATCAAAGAATATTTAACAAAAATGAATACACTGAATTTATTGGGGTTATTATTGACATAAAGCCACAAGAACTTACAATGCTTTATGACTCCAATATGTCTGATATTCAAGGGTGTTCTAAACTTTATACATATCAAAATCTTAACTATGAGCCAAAAGATAGAATATCAATTTTAGATTCAGTTTATTTTGAAATAGTTAGCATTGACTCTTCAATTGGGTACTTTACATTGGTTTTAAAGGAATTTATATGGACAAATTAAAATTTAAAATGGAATTGGAAATTGGCTGGTTCGGGGGTCGTGCAGACATTGCCAGAATTCATGAAAAGGGAAGTGGTAATTTGCCGGCAAGAAAACATTTAACCAAAATTGCTGGTAGTTCCCAGTTTAGAGAGTATATCAATAATAGTTATATAAATTCTAAGTTTAATATTGACCCTAAATCGGGAATGAGTGCTATTGGACAAGCTTTTATAAGGTACTATGAAAATTATGTACTATCTAGTCAAGTAGTGCCGGGTCTAAAGGATAATACAATCAAAAGGAAGTTGAAAAAAGGTAGCAGCACTGCATCAATTCCACTTGTTGATACCTATAAAATGTTATCAGAACTTACTTATAAGGTAATACTTGAATGATTGTGACTTTAGATACAATCTTAAACTATTTACTTAAGATATTTCAAGGATTTAAGGTCTATGCAACGGAAAATAATTTTGAGTGTGATATCATAAATACTTACAATCACCCATATCTTTCAAAAATTACAACTACTAGCCCTAATATAATAGCCTTGAAATTTGATGGTACACAACATTTATTTGATCATAATTGCAAAACTGGTGTATTCTATGAAAACACTTTAGAATTTAGTTTAAATTTTCAGATATATATTATTGCAATAGTGTTAAACGATAACGCTTTTGACGCTAATTCACGTATGCTAATGCTTTATAATATGCTTAGTGAGTTTCTACACAATAAAGTTCATAAATATACCCTACCAAGTCTACAGCCCAAATATTTAAATAAGATTAACTTTTACATTTATCCAACATCTAACATGCAAACAGTTGGGCTTATTAATTTAGGCACAAAATATAGCAACAATGCATACAGTGCTTCTGTAGCATTCAATGCTAGTATAAAAGCAATCGAAATTTTAAAGGAGGAGTACAAAATTGCCGCAAAATACAATTAATGTAAGTTTAGTTACCTCTAAAATTCAAGCTAGCAAACTTAATTATTATAATCCAATTTTGGTTTATAAAGCAGCCAAAATTAAAGTTGATCAAAATAGTGATAATTATAAAATATTGAGCTTGACTGTTAATAACTATGAACTACAAATTGAAACTTTAGAAAAAGATAGTGGAGATAGTAACAATCAGTTTGAAAAAGAAAAAACACTATTAAAAACCGCAATGTCTGATTTTTTTAATTCAAGTGAAGAATCATTAAAAACTGCTATGCTTTTCATCTATAAAGATAAGCCCGAAAAACTAAAAAGTTACCTTAAAGCACATAGACACTCTTTTGTTGTGTTTATTAACACCCAAAACGATAATTCGAACGATGATGGACTAACAGTCTATAAAGACGACTATAGTAAGTTTAAAATGCCTTCAACTTTTTTTGTATTCTCAACAAAAGAACAAGAAATAAAACAACTATTTAACAATCAAGGCAATGATAAAGCAAGAAATATTGTTGTTTATAGTAATAATAGGGATAATTTACATCTAAAATTTGTAAGTCAATACTTACATCAAGCTAGCATTTCCCATTCAACTAATCCTTATGGTATGCCATTGGCTGCTGTACCACTTGTTGACGACACTTTAATTAACAAGTTAAGAACTGCAAATATAAACTTTTATTCACTTCTTAATGAGACCGGTTTTGATGGTATACCCGCTTTCAAAGAGGGTGTTGATCTTGCTGGAAGTTCAATAGACGAGCTTTTTACTTATTACTATATAAAAAACGAGGCCATTATTGAACTTATTAGAATTTGGAACAAAAACAATAGGCAAAACAGTAAATTGTCTGAACTACAACTTAGTGGAGCTAGGGACAATGCGTATACTTCTGCAATTGAGTGTATGTTAAAAAGGTTCGTTGATAGGGGATTGATTATAGACTATAAAAATTTAAAGCTTATCCTATCGGGCACTAACCAGCTTAAATTAGAACTTAGTGTAAATATTACTTATAACTTTAGCATTAATGATGTTGCTTTAGTAATTACTACTCAAGATATAGTTGATTATCAAAATAGTATAAGCGTATAAGGAGTTAAAAATTATGCAATTGTATGATTTAAGAGAAGTTTACTTTTCAATCGCTGGTAGACAACTACACAGTGGAAAACTAGAACTTACAAGCGAACCTACAACAAGGGCAGTTGTTAGCAATGAAGATAGGGGGATGCCCGTAATAAGCTTAAGAGACCCTAAAACGATACCTTATATTTTCAACATCGAAGTTACGCTAGGTAGTTATGACTATATTTTGTTAACTGAAATTTCTGATAATCAATTTTATAACATGGATATTAGCAAATATGATAAAATGCTTGATTTAGTATTCAATGATAGAATTGCTACCAAAATTATTTCCAATTATGCAATTTTTACTGAAGAACCGTCAAGAAGTTATTCTTCAGAAGCTGAAAAAGTAACTTTTGAAGTTAGGGCCATTAATTGCCAAAAAACTAAACCAAACAAAACTTAAAAGGAGAGTCTTATGATGATAATGAAATATAAAATGAAAATTTTAACTAAAAACAAAACATATGAATATCCAATTAGAGTACTTCCGGTCTATGAATGGGATAAAATATTGGGATTTAATCAAAATGACGCTATCTCTAAACTTAATAAAGTAAATTACTTAAAAGAAATTACAAGTTTAATGATAAGCTCAAGATTTTTAGACGAATTTTATGTAATTCTAGATGCAAATAGGGAATTTGTTTCCTATTATAAGGACTATCTTGTTGCAATTATTTACACTACACAATTCAATACTTTTCATTTAGACAATGATTTAAAAAACCCCGCCTTAGTATATCTTAGTGAATATGAAAATAATGTTGGAGATTTTGTTACTTTTGATTATATCAATGATAATTTTGATTATGAAAAAATAATTGCTTCACTTACATCAAATTCTAATGAACTGGTTGTTAAATGAGCAAAATAAATAGAGATATTGATAAAGCTATTGCGAATCTTAATGAGTCTAGAAAAAAATATTTTCAGTTGATTGAAGAAATAAAAAACAATAAATACTATTTCCCAATAATTATGAATATTTGCTCATACGATTCGGTAAAGAAATTGCCTTATGACGAGCTTTTAGCGGTCAACCAAATCGCCGAGCTTAAATTAGAAAAAGAATTATTTGAATTAGTTTTAAGCAAGTGAGGCCTTAATGAGCGATAAATTCACCATTAAATTTACGGGGATTCTTGACCATGCAGCGACAAAAAAGAGTATTGAACAAGACATTGCCAAAATGGAAAAATATCTTAAATCTAAAAAATCAAGCCTAAGTAGTACTAAAGATATTATAAAAAATAATTTATTAGATAAGAAAAAAGAACTTAGCAAACAATCTAAATTTGAAAGTTTAAGAGAGCGTGTTGAGAAATATAGACTTTCAGAAACTAAAAAGCTTATAAAACAAGGTATGAGTTTTGAAAAAGCTAGAAAAGAAGCATTCAAAAAATCTCTAATGACCGATAGAGACAAAAGGCTACTGGAGTATAAACAACTTGCAAAAGAATCAAAATTAAAAAGTAAAATGTTCGCAAGTTCCAAAAAAGAGGGACTTATTGACAAAATTGCTATAGGTAGCACTATTGGAAATGTCCTTAGCAACGCTATTGGTAAAGTTTTGGGTGGTGCTTTAGGATTCGCTAAAAAATCAATTGAAGAGACCTCTAAAACAAACAAAATGAAACTTCTTAATACAGCAGTTTTTACAAAAAAAGAGCGAGAAGAGCTTTTTGGAGCTATTGGAAACATAAAAGGTTTTGAACGCAACTTAGGAAAAGAAGATCTTTTACGTAACTCAAGCACATTAAAAGCTTCTCTAATGGAACTAGGATTTACAGACACGGATATCTTAAAAAAAGCAGTAGAGTTTTCAGCCAAACTTAAAGCTAGTGGAGCTGCATCTAGTAATAGCACCGCTGTTGCTGTTGTTGATGAATTACTTAAAGGAACTGGAGACTCTCTTTTTGATTTAATGAAAACATTTAAAGAGTTCGGTAAAGACTATTTAGAAATGGAGAAATTAAATTGGCAACAAGATTCTCAAAAAAATCTAGAATCTAGAATAACTATGCTTAATAAAATGCTAAACGATTTTAACTCCCTAAATATTATGCAAACTGTCGACACTTATGATAGTATTCAAAACAATGTAGCTACAGCAGAAGAAACTCTTGCAAAATTAACCACTTCTGTTTTAAACCCACTGCTTAATGCCATTAACGACATTGCTAAATACTTAAACAATTTCAATGTTGAGACACATATAATAAATCCTTTACTTCGGGGTATGAAAGATATTTTTGCATTTATAAATCCCTTAAAGTTAGTTCCCAATATAACAAGTGGACTAGTTAATATGGCAAATAATACATGGAATTTCTTTGCTGGAATTGACAATAAAAACGTGGGCCCTCCACAAGATAATAATATAAGTGGCCCATAATTTAAATAAAAAGGTAATTGCTTATGGACATTAACAACAAGTCTATATCACCTGGAGAGATTCTACAAATAGTAAAAGATGTAACAACCCAAATATTTGCCCTTTTTGGAGCAGACAACTTTTTAGTGCTATTCCCTAGACCAGATTTTAGAGGTTTTGGATATATTCCCCAATTGTTCTTTATAAAACCAAAAAATGAACTCATAACACGAACTTATACTACCACTTACTCTAAAAGACCGGTTATTAACTATTATAATAGAAAATCAGAACATGTTAGCTACAATCCTACTATGATAGGAAAAAATGTCTCACTAAGCGGCGGAGTATTAACCTCTTTGTATAAAGAAATGCTTTTACCACTCAAAATGACTATTTTTGGTAATTCTCTGCTTCACTTTGACGCTCATCTAGCAAAATAACAACTAGCTAATAGACTACAAGCTCAAGTTCCTTTTAGCATTTATAGCCCAACCTTTGGCCTTAAAGAATTAGCCATCATTACAAATTTGACGTTTAAAGATACCCCTTATATTGATGAAATTGAAGTAAGTCTATCAATGGAAATAGTAAAAACATTTTCTTTAGAAAAATATAAAGGATAATTAATTAATGTTACTAAGTTACGATTTTAAGCTTGAATTTTATAATATAGACAAGTTACAAAAATCAAGTCATGGAGATTCTTTTTCAGAAAAAGTTCCTAAAATTATAATAAATACACAAAATGGAATTCATGTTGACATTACTATATCTAATGTGTATTCAAATTATAATTTTGTAAAATCCAAACAGGCAAAAATTGTAATTTGGAACTTGCCTATAGACTTCACTGAAAACATTATGGAAAGAGACATAGTAAAAATATATTATAAAAAATTCGCCTATGAAAAAAAATTTGACTTTATAATGGCCGGCTATTTGGGAATTCCCATGAGCACTGATTATCCCGGTGGAGATTTTAGTATTGAACTTGATGTTCGTTTAGTATCTAAAACCAACTTCTTTAATCGTGAGTTGAAGTGTAAAAACTTCAAAGAAATGCCGGTTGAAAATGCAATAAAATCGGTATTTCCCAATCGTAATATCATTAATATGGATAAAAAGGACCGTTTGAAAATCATTGACAAAAATATTTATGCATCAACACCAAAAGAATTTATTGAAAAAATGAAGGGTACATATATTCATAACATAATAGCTGATATTGGGACTAGTACTGATGAAGTTGAATGCAATTTTATATTTAGCAATTATAAAACAACTGGAAAATACGCAAACTACGAGGCTTTAGAAGATTATGGACTTGAATTTATCCCTCAACAAGAGATTAGTTTAGGCACAACATATAATATACGGTTTATATATTGGAACGCTCAAATATTTTACACACATAAACTAAGAGTTGGAGATAAAGTTTCATTTATTGATGGACTGGGAAATGTTATCAAAAACACCATACAAGAAACAACCGCCAAACTTAGTAATATAGGAGAGTGTTCATTGATACTTAAACTATATGACGATTCTAATAGTATTAAATTAAGAAGATAAAGGAGTTTAAAATGAATCAAGACTATGAAATTTACAGAATGAACCAGCGCCTTTATGGCCATACATTAACACAAGAAGACATAAAAAATTAGATTTATTCAAACATTTTTATAATTAAAATTGGCACTGTAAAATCTTTCAAAAAAGAAACTCAAGAAGCCATTGTTACAATACCCGAATTTGAAGCTTTAGAAATTCACACAAAAAATATATCTAATATAAGTTTTGAACTGTCAAAAGGCGATAATGTTTTACTACTTCAAGCAAACATTAATATTTTTGATAAAAATGATAATATTAATTTTGACAAACATTATTTTTATATACTTAGCGCAATTAGCCCAAAGACTTTAAATCTAATTTCTAATACTGTTAAAATCAAAGCAAATAGTACAATTGAAATAGCCAATGAAATAACTAGTTTAAAAGAAATTCTAACTAATATTGTTGATGCTATCAACGGAATAACTATCATAGGAGATTCAACTATTAATTATGCAAGTTTAAGAGCGGCAACTTCTAGAATTACCACTGATATTAATAATTTATTTAACTAATTTTTGCTAAATATGATATAATTACTAGTATGGATTTAAGATTTAGCAATAATTTTGAATTGGTATTTAATAATGATGTGTCACTTATTGATGGAATTACCGAACAAAAACAAAAACTATTTATTTTCTTAAAAACTTTCAAGGGGAGTCTAAGTTATGCTCCTAATTGGGGACTAGATCGCTTTTTACTTTTAAAACTACTCAAAATTAATAATCTCCAAGCCGTGAAAAACTATTTATACCAAATAACTAAAGAGATTAGCTTAAATTTAATCAATATTTCAATTACTATACAAAACCGTAAAGTACACATATCCTTTTTTTTCCGGGTGATGTTTTAAATATGGAGTTTGATTTATGAGCATAGTTTTTGATTCTGATTTTGGTATTCTAAAACGTACAATTAAGGATATAGTAAAATCCAAACGAGAATACTTGCTCGTAAATTATGATATTAATATTGATGATAATCATAGTTCGATTTACAACATCATTGCTTCTTCTTTAGCATTGATTGAGGAAGAAGTAATTAATGAACTTAATCTATTTTTTTCTAAAATGAAACCGGGTGGTGCCTATTGGAGTGAAATTGAAAAGCAAATTTCCTCTAAAAGTACAACCCACAGTGCAGTTAAATCAGCTTTACTTAATCTTGAAGGGGTTGAATACGCTAATATTAAAAGTTCGGCTGGTAAAGCCAATATATATCTAATTCTAAAAGAAGATTTACTAAATAGTGGCAAAACCAATATTAACAACACTGAATTTAAAGCTAAAATTTGGACAATATTGTATCTAACAATCCCCAGTGGTACTTTACTCGAGGGAGAGATAGAAATTGATGGACTTAACCCAACTGGACAAAAAAAATCCTATAAAATATCACTCGGAAAAAGAAAATATGTTTACATGAAAGTGAAGTATAAAATTGACCTTAAAAACCATCTCTATTTAAACATAGATTCTCAAATTAGAAATATATATTCTAGGATTATTTCAAATAACTATTCTGATATGGGCATTAGCTTTGAATATCAAGATTTTTTTGCTCCAGTTAATGAAGTTAAAGGAATTAGGTCTATGGAAATTAAAACTTGCATTAAAGATACAAATACTGAAAACATTTCAAGCATTTCTGATGGCGATTTTAAGAAAAATGAAGATATTGCTATTACTGATGATACAATACTACTTTTTAATACAGCTGAAAGACTGCTTATTGACATTAATAGTTAACCAATATGAAAATACCCAATTTTTTAAAAAACACTGAAATTCATAAATTTATACTTACAGAAACTGAATACGCACAAAAATTGCTTAATGAACTTAAGTTCCTTAACTCCAACTTCATATCAAGTAATGTAAAAAAAATATAAAATCAAGATATATTGCTATATGGATATCTCAAGTTTTATCTATTTTTTATTCAAAACCCCAAACTTTAGAAAGTATTACAAGTAATATTAATAGCGTTATTTATGCTTTACGTCAAATTGGTACTGATGAATCGCTTAGAATGATTTTCAAGGCATTTTTGAATGTGGATATTGAAGTTACTACACCCGAAGCTGGTGTTATTGATATATCACTAAAAGGAGCAATAAAAACAAATTTTACTAAATTTATTTCACCCAGCACTGCAAAAAGAAAACGACTTAAAAAGATAATACTCAGCGATAAAAAACTAGAATCCGCTGCATCTAAAAAGGCTTTAGTATTTAACTCGCTTCCTAAGGGCTATGATCATTCAATTTATGCTTTTATAAAAAGAATTATTCCTATAGGTAGAGTTCTTAAAATTAATGACACAAATGGTAAAAATATTATTACTTTTAACAATTAGGAGAATTAATGTCTGCAGAAGAAAAAGAAAAAGAAAAATTATTAATTGATGAAGAAGAAACAGTACAAATCAAAGATTTAAATAGGGTTAATGATGTCAAGAACACTGACCTTTTACTACTTGATGATGGAGTCTCAAGTAGTAACGCCATTACTTATGAAAATTTTTTGAAAACCACTAAAGACAAAACATTTAAAGGTGAAGGATTAAGTTATTTCAAAGATATAATTAAGTCTACAATTGCAGAAGAGCTTGCTGCTGATACAAATTTTATAGAAAAAATTTATACTAAAATAACAGACAAACTAATTAACAATGATTCTACTAATATATCTAACCTTTTTAGTAAAATAAAATCGGAACTTACAAACAGCATAGAAACAGATAGGTTAACTGAAAATGATGAACTTTTGATAATGTACTCATCAAAGATTATCCAAAAAACACCCGTCCCTAAACAACTGCTTGGAGTGCCATCAGATTTTTCCTTTGGCGGCAATTATCATGGTCTTTGGATTTATCCTGAGGACTACACAAATAAAAAAAGAAAAATTGAAATGGAAGACTGTGACACAATCACTATTGTTTTTCACAAAGAAAATGACAATAAGCCCATTTACCTTGATATTGATCTTAATATAATACATAAAAACGACAGTTCACACAAATTAGTATATTTAAAATATTCTGATGAATCTGAAGAATATTTGGTCTATGCACATGAAAACGCCATCAAGAACCTAGGAATTTTAGTTCCTATATATACTGGATGGTATGTCCAAAAAAGAGCTATGAGGTCGGGAATTCCGGTTCCATATCTTGCAAAACTATAATTTTTTTTGTCAAAAATTTATAGTTTTGGTATATAATATATATGTACAAATAAAAAATTAAAATAAAGGATTAAAAAAATGGATATTAAAATAACCGAACTTCTTATCAATTTAAATGAAATTAAACTTATAGCTGTGATGATTTTTGTAACAGTACTGGTTCTAGGGGGGTTAATTCTTCTCAAGCCGTTACTAAAAGACATATTATCCATAATAATAGGCAAACTTTTCAGAAATGGCAATGGCAATGGCAATAATCATACTCAAAAAAGAGATTAACTAATGAAATTATCTAAAAACAATCTTGAGATTGGACTTGCGTCTATATCGAAACTTATTGACATATTTTCTAAATTTGAAGACAAATTTGATGAAATTGCACATAAAGGATTTTTTTTAATTTATGAACTATATTCTCATTATACACTAATCTATAAAGCAAATATAGAAAGAATTGATAATGCATCAACTTCAACAATAGCTAAAGAACTAGCTCCAATAAATGATAAAATCAATCGATGTATTGATTTAGTTAATTCTGGTGAAAAAAATCTGAAAATATCTAACAATCTAAAATTCAATGGGGAAGGAATACCTATCTACCGGGAAGGAATAAATAATGCAAAATAACACTATTAGTTTAGGACTTAATTTACTATCCAGCTTAACTAATATAGCTAAAACTAATACAAACATAGATCATAACTACATTAATACTTTTGATAAAGTAGTAGATTTTTTCTACAAAACATATATTGAAACACTAAAATCTATGGAAACAGCCGAATCAATGAAAATATTAGAAGAAATAAAAGAAATATTAAAATACAATATTGAGATAATAGAAGCTATTGCTAGTAATAGAAGTAAAAGGATTATATCCTCATTAAAAGCAAAACGCAATAAAATCATGGAAGAGTATGTAAATATTCTTAAAAGAGGTGAAAATGCTTAAATTAGCAAACTACTTATTAATTTCTTTACTGCTATGTTGTACAACTATTGCTAGCTTATCAGAAGAACCGGAGCCGCCAATTATTCAAACACTAGAATCTCTAGCTAAATATGAGGCACAACTATCAAATTATGTTATGTATCTTATAACATTTTTAACTAAAACAAAATCTAAGGTTAATGACCCAAATTATCCAACATACACATATCCAAACTTAGCAACACTAAAAAATGAACACGCTATAGCTTCAATCAAACATAATATCAAGATATATCTAGAGTATATTCAAAAAACAAAACCTATAGCAAAAAAAGTCTATAATCAGTATTCTAAGTTAAAAATGTAAATTTCAAAAAGGTTTTTCTTGCAAGAAAATATAATTTTGCAAGTATGACAAGTAATGATTATGATCAGAAAGAGGCACAACCAATATAATACCCCCTATTATGGGGGCTTTTACATGTAAGAATATTGCTATGCTGCAAATATATAATCAAATTGTTTTTCTTTTTTTAACACACTAAAGAATATTAGTGGGCTAGCACTATAAATAGCCTTCTTAAACGACATAAACTTTTCAAAATCCTTTAACTCCTTTAATTTATTATTTCTCTTGAAATAGTCTTTTATAATCTTCTCCCAATAGTTTATGTTCTTAAACTCTTTATTTTCATCAAAATGCTTGATTAAATTAGTTTCAATTTTCTTGATATACTCAATATTATTAGGGTCTATTTTTTGAATAAACCCTATTTTTTGAATAATTGCATCTATATTATCTTTTATTTTAGAGTCATTTATCCAATTTTTCATGTTAGACAACGCTTCTTTAAAAATTCCATAATTAATAATACCTATCAATTTTTTCAACTTCTTTCTGAACTTGACTATTGTCTTTTTTTTGTTCTTGATTAACACCAACTTGTTTGCTAGGCATAGTGGAATTTTCATTTTCATAATTACTGTAAATAGGGGCTGAATCAGTATCCACTTCACTTTCTATATTAAGATATGCTACTAATGCGTATCTTTTAAAATAAGTAATTGATGCGCCAACAAGTTGTGGCAATGTATTTGCATTTTTAGGACCATTTTCATTATTCCATTGTAAATTTTCTGTGTAAATTGGGGTATCGAATGAGTATTCATAGTCACTTATGGTACTGAAAAATGTAGTTCTAACAACGTGAAGTACTTTTTGCCCCTCTATAACTGTAAAAGTTGGAAATTGCCCAAAATCAAGGTCTAAATTGTGTTTATTAATACCGCTTTTAATTTCTCTTACTATTTCGTTGAAATTCTGATACTTATATCCATAACCTTTAAGATTCTTATCAATACCTGCTAAGTTCATCCTTAAGGTTTTCATATCTTTTCTGAAATTTATTTTTGCTTGATTAATTTCTTGTGGATTATTATTTTTATTTAAAACATTTATCATGTTTTCCTCCTATGGTTATAAATAATTGTATAGAAAAAAACTGTTTTTGTCAACTTTTTATAAAAATCGGGACTTAGCTAAATTCTTTACCAAAAGAACTGAGCTAAGTCCCTATTCTACGATTTTTGAAAATTACCATAGGTAGTAAAACTGAAATTTATTCAAATAACTACGCTACTTGAAGTTTAGAGCAATTTAAAATTAAAATCAATTGCCCTTTTTACCAAATTAGAAAAAGTATATTAAATAAATAAGATTAATAATTTAATTTAATATTTTTTTAAAAAAGTCTTTACTTTTAAATCAAAATTTTGCATTATTATTATTAATAATTGCTAATTGCCATAGGATAGAAATTATGAAGAATTTTTCAAATAATACAAAAAGTCCAAATTATCCCAACAAACACCAACATAAATTAATTGTTCTTATCTCAACACTAGAGTACATAAACAAAAAATATCAGAAATATACTCAAAAAAACATATTTTATTACTTTAATGAAAATCTCAAAAGAAATGGTCAAACACCCGTTAAACTAAAAACAATGCAAAATTATCTTTACAAATTAGAAAAAGATATAAAAGTAACAACTAATTATCACAAACACTTAGGAGTAAATTTTGGGACCGAAATATACTATCAACTTAACTTTTCTAAAAAAGAATGTTACCAAAAGATAAATAAATACTTTAAAGAAAAAAAAGTTTCCAGATTTCAAAATAGAGCTAAAAGGGGCCTTAAAGATAAGCTAACTAAAAATGGGAGTGTAGATTTAATGGGGTGTATAAGTAATAAAAATAATAATATAAAAAAAGAAAGAAAGATTAACCAAATAGAAAAGTTTCAAATAAAAAATTATTTCAATAAATGTGACTTTAAAACTGAAAAAGCTCTTTCTATTTTGTATTTAGATACTGATAAAGATACAAAGATTGAAGTAATGAAAATACTAAAACAAAATGAAATTGCTCTAATAAAACGTTTTAATATTAAAAAATCTTGCATTAAAGAAAAGCAAAACAAATTAAAGAACCTTCTAAATAACACTCAGAAAGAATTACAAGAAAATGGATATAATTCCGAACAATTAAAAATAAATCTTCAAAAAGTATACAAAAATTACAAATTTAAACCCCATTTTATTATTGAAAACCACAAATATAGCGATTTAAACAACATAAAACGCAAATTAGAAAAGTCAATTGAAAGAAAAAAAGAAAATTCTCAAAAAGATTATGAGAACTTAAAAACAAACATTTTCAATATCCTTATTGAACGGCTAAAAAAAGAATCAAATATTGAAATTCTAAAGCCCATTATAAAAGAATATTTAAATAACCAAAAGAAATTAGAATACAATAAGGCATTTGGTATATATTATTGTGAATTATTAGAACTAATAGAAGATCAAAAAAGTTCATTAAGTTTACAAGAAGTAGATAAAAAGGCTATATAAGGATTAAATATGGAAATGGAAAATGTACCCGAAACTATAAAAAAGGGGAAATGTAAAGTTGAATGCCAAAATAAAGAACGCTTCATCAAGATTGAAAAAGAAAATGGTAAAACAATGTACCATACAAAAATAATGATGGACATTTATAAATTTGGAGTTTATGAGAAAAAACATGAATTTAGATTATCATTGAGAGCCTTATTTAATGGAGAGAAAATCGTTGAAGAAACTCACTTGTACCCAATTAAAGAAGGAGACAAGTTTATTGGCATTTTCTACGGATATAAAAAGCCAATAAAAAAACCCTTAATAAAGTATCAAATAAACGGGATTAGAAAAGCTTATGCATTAGCAAGAGCATATTATATGGAATTTAGATTTAAAACCGGAAGTGTTTTTTGTTACTTCAAAGGATTATATCGTTTATTAGATAAAAAAAGAACAGACAATCACTACAATAAAGCTTTATTTAATATGTTTACAGATTTAGAACAACAAGTATATAAATTTTATGGGAAGAAATACCCCGAACAAGGACCGTTAATAAAATGGATATTAAAAAACATAAAATAATAACAATTGCGTCAATTAAGGGTGGTGTTGGTAAAAGCACAAGTGCAATAATATTTGCTACCTTGTTAGCTCAAAAATATAGAGTATTATTAATAGATATAGACACTCAAGCATCTACCACTAGTTATTTTTATAAAGAAATTGCAAATCAAAAGATTAATGTTGTAAGTAAAAATATATACAGAGTGTTAAAAGAAAAATTAGACATAAATAATGCAATTGTAAATGTTAAGGACAATATAGATCTAATACCTAGTTATTTGAGTTTACATAAATTTTCAAGCGAATTTATTCCTCTTAAAGAGTTAAGATTAAAGGATAATTTATTTTTTTTAAAACAGAATTACGATTATATAATAATAGATACCAATCCAAGTTTAGATTTTACTTTATCTAATGCATTAATGACTAGCAATTGTATAATAGTGCCAATGACAGCAGAAAAATGGGCAGTAGAAAGTTTGGAATTATTGGAATTTTATATTAAGAATTTAAAAATAAAAATTCCAATTTTTCTTCTTATAACAAGATTTAAAAAAAACAATACTCATAAAGAGCTATTAAAGCACGTTAAATCCAAAAAAGGATTTTTAGGAATTGTACACGAGAGAGAAGATTTAAATAAAAAAATTACTGGAAATGATGAATTTGACATGACTAAAGATTATATTGATGAATATAAAGAAGCATTATCAAACTTTTTTGATATGTATGAAAAATATATTATTAAGAAATGTCCAGATTCTGGACACTTTTAGAATAAAGGAGATTTTTTATGAAAATAGAATTAAATAAAAGAGTGCTATCAGAAGAGATAGATCCTGATGTTGAAAAAAAAATTATTACCAATGAAGATGCAATTATTCATTACAATTCTTTAAAGGATAGATTGCGAGCAAATTTTAGAAAAGAAATATTTCACAAAGTGGACAATGTTAGAATTTTAAAAGAAATAAAAGATAATGAATACTATAAACTTGATGGTTATAAAAGTTTTGATGCTTTTATAAAAGATTATAATATAGCAAGAAGTCAAGCTTATAATTATTTAAAATTAGCAACTGCTTTGCAAGAGGGAATACTTAATGAAGAATATGTGATAGAAAATGGAATTCATAATTCTCTTAATTTAATACAAGATAAAGAAGGTTCATCATTTAAAAAATCAAAACAAAATCCAATAAAACCTTTAAGATTTCAACTTAAAAAGCAGGAAAGTTATGATTTTTATAAAAGTAATGCTAAATTTACAGGATTTTTGTTGGACAAATTATTTAGTGATGAAAAAGAAATAATTAAAAAAATTATGAAAGAGTATAAAGAATTAAAAGGATAATATGGAGATTTTATGAACAATTTGGCATACAAAACATACAATATAGAAAGTATAAAAAATGAATTTTTAAACATAGGGTTTAGTGAAGAGGCAATAGATTTTGTTTTTCTTCATAATGATAATTATAATTTTGAGCTTTTGAAAGAGAAATTAATTGATCTAGAGAGGAATTTGCTAAAAGATATATCTAATTTAGATACGAAGATTGATACTGTAGAAAAGAATTTAAATATCAAAATAGACAATGTGGAAAAGAATCTACAAAAAGATATGTCTAGTTTAAATACTAAAATAGACAATGTAGAGAAGAATTTAAATTTAAAAATAAATAATTTGGATATAAAGATAGATAATGTAGAGAAGAATATACAAAAAGATATATCTACTTTAAACGTCAAGATTAATTATATTAGAAACGAACTTAATACTAAAATAGATACTGTAGAAAAAAATTTAAATACCAAAATAGATAGTGTAAATACCAAAATAGATAGTGTAAATACCAAAATAGATAATGTAAATTCTAGGATTGATAGTGTAAAAAGTGAACTTACCAATAAGATTGAAAATGAAGTGAAAAATTTACGTAAAGATCTTAATATGGGGAATAGGCTAATACATTTTATGATCATAGCATCAACAATTTTTGGACCATTTATACACTCGTTCTTATTGCAATATTTACAAGGCGTTAAATAATTGAATAATGCATAATTTGCTTTTCAAGCATTATAATACTACTAGTGAATAGTACTGAAAAATAATATGTTATTTTTACTTTCTTTTAAATTAGAACTTATTTGAACTTTTCAACAAAAGAATCCAAATAAAAAAATCAGCTAAATTTTCTTCTTTAAGAATTAGCTGAATTCCAATTTTTTACAAAAATTTTTTTACAAAAAAGTTGACAAAAACAGTTTTTTTCTATACAATTATTTATAACCATAGGAGGAAAACATGATTAATATTTTAAATAAAAATAATAATCCACAAGACAATATAAGTAATGGTATAAATGGAGAATCCAAAATGATATGTGTTAGTCAGCAAAGTTTTACTGGTTGTGAAGTATTTGAGGAAAAATCTTCTAGTATTAAAGAAAAAAGTAAATTAAGCAAAATAGGTAAAAAATTACCCGTAATAAGTAGTCAAGAATGTTTTAGATTTAATCGAAATATTGATTTTAGTCTTCAAAGAAACGAACTTAATAGATATGGAGCTAGCGAAGTAGGCAATATTCTGATTGGGGGCATCGGTCTAAAAGATTTAATGATAAATAGAGTGCTTAAACATTTTGGAATAAGCAGGCCTTTTGAAGAGAATTTATATATGCTCAAGGGCAAAGAGTTAGAGAATTTAGGATTTAGAGAATTTGTTAAAGCACACAGTGATAATATTGATGTTTTGTATAAAAATAAATATGCCAATGGTGTTGATAAGTATAACTATTTTAAAAAAATGGAAAATTCAGAAACTTTAGTGGGCTCAACAATTGATGGATGGTTTATTAATAATAATGGCGATTTAGAGCTTTTAGAAATTAAGAGTAGTGATTCTAATTATATGAGTAGCGCTATTGATGAATACAATAAAAATGGCTATTTTTTAAGTAGTAAGTATTTTTTCAAATACTATGTGCAGGCGCAAATGCAGCTAGCGTGTACTGGACTTGAGTATTGTAATTTGTTCTTTTTGATCGACGCTGCACCAACTAACTGTAAAATTAGGAAAAATGAGGCCTTAATATCAAAAGTGTTTAAATTTGTTGAAAAATGTGAAATGGAAGTTTTCAATGTAAGAAACGATATTTTTAAAAACTATAGAGATGAATACTTAATGGTACACAATTTTAATGAAGAAACGTTTATAAAACTTGTTGAAGATTTAGTAGAAAGAAGTGATTTTTATAGTTCTGGAGTTGAGTTTGATTGGATAAGAGAATTTATAGAATATGTTGATTGTGTAGACCTTGAAATTAAGGATAGACAATCTGCTGAAAAGCTTGCGTATTATTTAATGGAGTTTGCTAGGGAAAGAGAAGAAGTGAATAAAATTCAAAATAAATATAGAAAAAAAGAAAAGCCTCATAAAGATAGGATGAAAATGATAATTGACATTATTAAGAATATATTTCCACTAATTGATCAGGTGAATTATAAATTTGGAGAATTCATGTTTAATCTTGACCCTAAGAAAAGGGCAATATCAGATAGATTAAAGGGACTACTTCCAACAAGTGGTAAAGTATCTTTACCAAATAATATAGCATATGTAAATAGTGTAAGTGTCCTCATGTGAATTGGGGTACTAAAAAATTAAAAAAATAATTTAATATTGGAGGACTAATCAATGCTTATTAATAAAATAAAACAAGACAATAAAACCTTGCACCCAGAGATACGAAGGTGGGGGTGTTATTTTTTATGTCTACATTATTATACAAGTCTATTTAAGAAACTTGAATTTAATGTGTATGAGATAAATGCAGCTTATTATAGATTTTTAGGACTTTCTTACATTAAGAGTAATTGTTTTATTTTAAATCCTTGCATGATACTTAATTATTATGGAATTAGAAGTAGTGTGAGATATGAATCTTTTGGTTATTTGGGCGCTTTAAATGAATTTGAAATAAGTGAAGTTAAAATCAATAATGTTAATGGAGTTCACTTTATAGCAACAAAAGATAAAGAAATATTATATGATTCACTTGATTTAAAGTCTCGCGGGAAAATATTTAAAGTGACTTCAAAGCGTATATTTAAACTAAAATAGTTTTATTAAAGTTTAAGGTTATTTTTAGTGCATTTATAAGCTTGAATTTTGTTTGCAGAAGAGAGTCCATAGATATTATCAATTTCGGAAGTTGAAGAATATTTCATAAGTTCTTTAATTTGGAAAGAGTTGTAGCCATTAGATTTTAAATTTGAAATGAATAAATTTCTACATAAATGAAGTGATTTATTTGCACGAAAACCATACTTTTTAAGAAGATTTTTGAATTTTTTAGAAATATGTCTAATGTCAATTTGGTTATCTTTAAACCTATGTTTGGTTTTTTGAAAAAGATAGGTGCGCCTTGTATCAAGATTTTTTTCTTCAAAATGATTTTTATGTGCTGTTTGAATAGCCTTAAACTCTTCAGAATTAATGACAATTTCTCTAATACAAGTTACAGTTCTTTTTTTAGCTACATTTACTTTTATGTTATAAAAAGTTTCTCCAGTTTTGCTTAATAAGGGAGTAATATCTTGCATTTTTACTTTTTGCAGTTCATTGCCCCTGCAGCCACTTATTAAGAGTAGATGCACGAACCAGCCGGATATTGGGTCAATTTGTTGTAGAGTTTTAATGCATTTTACAATTAATTTACTAGTTTTTGGAGTTAAGTAAAACTTAGGAGTTGGTTTTGAATTTTCTTTTTTACTTTTGGTAGAATTTTTGAGTGAATTTTTAAGAATTTTGTTTTCATTTATTAATTTTTGATGATCTTGTAATAGTTTGAGCATAAAATCTATATTGTTATTATTTAAATTAAAATAATTATTAATGTCCATAAAATCAGCTCCGCATAAGTGTTACTTTTAAATTAAGTAAAAGTAATAAAAATAGATAAAAATCGCAATTAGTATTTTACCAAAAACTAAAAAATTTAGTCAAATTTAAGTGTGTCTCATTGTATGTAAAATTTGGACTGTAGGATAGCTGTAGAAATGAGAAGTGGCAATTTTTAGGTGGGGCACACAAGAAAGATAGAATACTTTGTGTAATATATAGCAAATACTTTGAAATTTAATTTGTATATGTTTTGTAGTCTCTTGTAGTGAGTAGGGCATTTGCAATGGAGAGATTTTATGAGTTTGATTAAAATTACATTTTAGTTTTGTAACAATGTAATTCGAAATGTAACAAAATTAATTGTTTAAAGCTTTGAAAAATTGTAACTTTAGAGTTTTGAGTTATTTTTATATTTGGAGAGGTGTTATTATGAATAAAAAAATGTTTATTATTTGTTCTATTTTTGCACTGATAATTTCTTGCAAAAATTCAAGCAGTTTAAGTGAGCAAGGCGGTCTAAGTGAGAATGAGAAAGTAAGTAATAATACAATAGAATTTTCTGAATTTACTGTAAAAATTAAAAATAAAAAAGACAATGGTGATAATTGGACAGAATTAGGAACTTTAGTTGTAAGAAGAGAAAGAGATGGTATTGAAACAGGTTTAAATGCTGGAGGACATAGTTCAGGATTTTTTGATGTAAAAGAATCAGAAGTTAATAACTTTGTAAAGGCTATGACTGAAGGTGGATCATTTAAAGCCAGTTTGTATTATGGATATAAGGACGAGCAAAGTAGTGCAAGTGGTATCAAAAATAAAGAGATAAAAACAAATATAGAAAATATTAATGGTTCTAAACATATTAAATTTTTAGGAGATAAAATTAAGAACGGTTCGGGAGACAAAACTGCTGAATATGCAATACTACTAGAGGAGTTTAAGAATAATTTAAAATAAAATAGAACAGAATAGAAGTTCAAAATTATAGGAGAGGATAATCATGAATAAGAAAATGTTTATTATTTGTTCTATTTTTGCACTTATAAGTTCTTGTAATCATTACGCAAATAGTAAAGATTTAAAAAGTGTAAAACAAAACTTAGAAAACGAATTAAAGGGATTTTTAGACACTAAAAATGAAACAAAAGAAAAAGAATTAGATGTAGATTTTGAAAATCCTGGATTAGAAGTTGGAGAATTATTACAAGATATTATGCAGCTGCAAAGGCAACTTGAAGGTAAAATAGCCCAAGGTGTTGATAAAGATCCGCAGTTAGCAGAAGAGATTGAAAAAAAAGTCAAAAAATTAAAGGAAAAAATATTGAAAAAAGATAACAAGAAAAGTAAAGAGAAAAAAATAAATAAAAAATAGAATAACTTTAAATATTGTAAATATAGAATAGTATTTAATATATAAATAAGTTAATAGTTTATGTTAATAAATTGTTAACTTATTGTATTATTTAGAGTAACAGGTTGTTAATTTTACTACTTTAGGGAAATTGTTTTGAAAAAAAATAAAAGGTCTTTTGATGATTATGTTGCATATTTTAGAAATGGGTCGTTAAATGATAGAGAAATAGCAGGCAAATTAGGAGTTTCTAAAGTAAATGTGTGGAGAATGAGACAAAAATGGGAAAGTGGAGCGGGTTCTGATAATAATGATTCTAGAGTAACAATTAGTGAAGACACTTTTGAACACCTTTTGTCGCAAACTTTTAAATCAGAAGTTAAAGCTAAAAAAAGTAAAGGAGAATTGGATTTAGAGCGAGCCAATTTAGAATTAGGGTTTATTCGTGCATTTAAGCAATATTGTAGTGTTGAACTTGCTAGCATACGCACTAAAATAGAAAATTTAAGAACTCAAATTGACGCTTTAAATAAAGCAAATAGTAAAAAAAGCAATGAATTTGTTGATGAAAATATTGAATCTTTGAAAAGTGAACTTAATGACCTTATAAAGGAGTGCTCAATAAGAGAAATGGAGCTTTACTATGAATGTATGAAAAAACTTTCTTCTGCTCATGAAGTTGAGAATAAAGGCAATTACAAAAGTTATAAAGGGTACAAGTGAACTTATATCAAACAAAACTTTTTACAACATTCCAAAAACAATACAAAAATAAATATGGAGTTGATATATCTCAATTCATAAAGCTAACAAATTCTTCAATTAATTTTGATAAGTTTGAAAAAGAACAGTTAACTTTAAAACAAAAAAATATTATAAAAAGTATTCAAAAAAATAATGAAAAGAAAATTATACTTAGTGGTGGTATAGCTAGTGGCAAAACATATCTTGCATGTTATCTTTTTCTCAAAAGCTTAATTAAAAATAAGAATTTATACTCTAGTGATACGAATAATTTTATTATTGGCAATTCTCAACGTTCAGTTGAAGTTAATGTTTTGGGACAATTTGAAAAGTTATGTAAGTATCTTAAAATTCCTTATATCCCAAGACATACAAATAATTCATATATATATTAATTGATTCACTTCGTATTAATCTATATGGAGGAGATAAGGCAAGTGATTTTGAAAGATTTAGAGGAAGTAATTCAGCACTTATTTTTGTCAATGAGGCTACTACTTTACACAAGCAAACTTTAGAGGAAGTTTTAAAAAGACTTAGGTGTGGACAAGAAACTATTATTTTTGATACTAATCCAGATCATCCAGAACACTATTTCAAAACCGATTATATTGATAATATAGAAACTTTTAAGACATATAATTTTACAACTTATGATAATGTTCTTCTTAGTAAAGGATTTATAGAAACTCAAGAAAAATTATATAAAGATATACCAGCATATAAGGCAAGAGTTTTGCTAGGTGAATGGATAGCAAGTAGTGATTCGATTTTTAAGCAAATAAATATTACTGAAGATTATGTGTTTGTTAGCCCAATAGCATATTTAGACCCAGCATTTAGTGTTGGCGGGGATAACACTGCGTTATGTGTTATGGAGAGAGTTGATGATAAGTATTATGCTTTTGTATTTCAAGAACAACGACCAGTCAATGACCCTTATATTATGAATATGGTCAAGACTGTTTTAGAAAATTTTAATGTACATACACTGTATTTAGGGGATAGAGATAATACTAAAGGTGCTGGTGCATTGACCCATGAATATATGAGGCTTAGGGGCAATATGAGCCAATATTTTAGAATTGCACCAGTTAAACCAAAATCTAATAAATTTAGTAGAATAACAACTTTAATAACGCCTTTTACTTACAAAAAACTTTACATTACCAAATATAGTAGTTCTTCTGTATTTAATGATATTTATGCGTATAAAGGGGATAACAAAACTCACGATGATTCTCTTGATGCAATATCTGCTGTATATTTGATGTTGTCTTTAGAATATAGAGATAAAAGCATTCACTTTGGCAATCAAAGATTTTTGTA
>NZ_CP179254.1:0-14726 GCF_032595795.2 Borreliella americana
ATTTGATATTGTCTTAAAAATATTAATTTTTGCTATCATACATGTAATTAAATAAAGAGAAATACAAAGTTGTGTGATTTAAGAAAAGCAAAACTAATAGATAAAATAAACCCACCAGTGTTATATCAATACTCAATATTTTTTAGAAATTACATTTAAAATGTAGCAGAAAACTGCCTCAAGAACAAGTCCGTTCTTGAGGGTATTAGTCGTAATGTTAGTGAGTTTGAATCTTATAGGTTAAAGATATAGCTTAAGAACACTCTACTTAATTGTATTATAAGCTACCGATTTCATGGACTTGGATATATTTTAGTAAAAACCAAAGATAAATTATTAGATCTTAAAAAGCCTGTTAATATAGAGTTACCTATTGGATTTGAATACCTTGATTATGAATCTATGAGAGATTCAGGAATTGACTTTGATCATATATAACTTAACAAATTAAAAACCAATAATAAGGGCAATTCTTATGGCACTATTAAAATACATAAAAGCCGATTCATAATATATGAAAACTTCGATTTTATCTTAAAAAGATATTTTCCTTGTTATACTGGAAGCTTTTTGCTAGATATTTATCTATTTAAAAAAATATACGTTGAAATAGAAAAGCGTATTGAGAACCACAATTTTCTATTGTACAAAGACGAATCATTGGTTCAACTACAAGACCCACTTTCTAACGCAACAACTTCTTTGAGTGCATTTACTAAGAGCAATAATGATAAAGGAACTGGTATTTTATCTTCTTTTTTGAGAAAACAATATTCAAACAATCATAATAAAGATATTTCTAATTTACGAGGTCTTAATGACTCATTAGCAAACTAGCTTGCTAGGCTTAAAAACAATCTTAATAATGGGGGAATGTTTTACACTGCCACTCCGAATGTTAATGGAGAAGTTATTAAATATGATCTTAGCTGCTTAAAAGAGACACTAGCATTAATTAAAACAAAAATTGGTGCGGATACTAAAAGAACCTTTAACTAGAAGTTTCAATGAGCAGACCAAAAAACTTGGCAATGATGGTAAAAGTGATAGAAGTAATTATTACGATTTTCTAAAAGGCGCGCAAGAACAAGTTGAAAACTCTTGTAACTTAAAACTTACAAAGTATTTCGGTCTTGATATTAAGCTTAATTCGCTAATTATTTTAAGTTAAGATCAAAAAAGAGAAAGAGATATAAAGCTAATTGCGCTTTACAGTAAATATAACCGGTTTATATAAAGCAGGCCCTTTAATGATAAGGAGCTAAAAAGTGATTTTAAATGAAGAAAAAGAAGTAATTCAGACACAAGACAAAGAAGAACAGCAAATTAGGGCTGATACTAGCGTTATAAGTGCTTTGAAATTTGAAGAGTACCTGCGCTTTAAAGAACAAGCAAGCAATAAGCCCAAAGAGACAGGCCGAGATTTAAGTATAAATGAGCTAATTACAAAAGAACTTGCAGAAGTTGAAGAAAGGGAGAGCGTATTGAAAAGCAATTGTTGCTAGAAGCTGATCTCATTAATGAAATTGACACACTTGCAAAAGCACATTTTAGCAATCCTTTTAATAAGGAAGTGCTTCTTACAAAAGGATATACTCTAAAAGATATTATGCAGACACAACTTAGAAAACTTGTCTACAAGTTCGTTCCAATTGAGCAGATTAAGGCTATTGCCAAAGTATCTGATATGAATCATGTCGATGGGGAAATACTAGAACAGCTTGTTTCTTTAGCAAAAGTGAATATAAAATTAAGAAAAAATGCTAATAGCAATTCTATCTCTGTTGAGTCTATCAAAGGCAATATTGTTATTAAACTAGAAGAAAAAGTAAGTTTGCTTGATTCTAATTTTGTTCCAATTAATTTTACAGAATTCGTGCAGACTATAAGTAATACTTACAAACAAAGACGAATTCAATTCTATGAAAATCTAAAAAGAAGTAAAAAAACAAGTATTGCTTAGGGGGGTTTTTAAATGAATGGTATTACAAAAATAAAAGAAGAATTTGATAAAAAAGTTACTGAAACTAAAGCATTAATGAAAAATCCGCAGCAAAATGCTAGTTTACTTAGCAATTCTATGGAGTTTAAGGATAAAAATTTACTTTACTCTAATTCAGGTGGTGTTCGCACTAGCTTTAAAGACAAAATAGAAGAATATTTTTACGATCCAAAAATAGTTTTCCATACAAGCGTGGTGTAAAGCTTGTTCCAAAAGAGAACTCTATATATTTTGAGACTAGTGCGGATACTGATATGTATGGAATAAGTGTAGATGTGTGTGAATTTAATTGTATTGCGTATGTTTTATCAATTACAAATAACTTTGAAAGTTACCTTGTTACAAGAAATTCAAATATAAAATCAGGTAAAATATTAGACATTAATAATGATGGGGTTATTATCAGGGCTGTCGGTGGACGTCCGCCCTTAATTAATGCTTATGAGCTATCTAATTCATTTAAAATCAATTTTTTATCAGAAGATAAGGATTCAAAGCAAGCTAAGGTTCAAAAGCCTAAAAAAGAAGATTTTTCTATCAATTTGATAAAAGTTATAATTTTTGGCAATAGAGGGCTTGAAAAAGAAGTATTCGCCCATGCTGTTTCGGGTGTAGGGGTAAAAGGAGGCAAGTTGATGACAGATACAACACACAATTAGTAAAATAAGCACTAACTCTTCTAAAACCTTTACTAAAGGATATATTGTCTATAGTAATAGGTAAGCTTTTTAGAAATGGAAATGCCAATAATCACATTTAAAAAAGAGATTAATTCATGAGATTATCTAAAGATAATCTTGAACTTGGACTTACATCAATATCAAAACTTATTGAAATATTTTCTAAATTTGAAGATGAATTTGATCCTATTGCCCATAAAGGGTTTTCTTTAGTTTATGAGCTATTATATGCTCATAATGCATTAATTTATAAAGAAAATATGGAAAGGCTTGATAATGAATTAAGTCCATCAATAACCAAAACACTAACTCCAATAAGTAATAAAATCAATACATTGATTGAACTGGTTAATTTTAATGAAAAAAATCTAAAAATATCTAATAATCTAAAATTCAATGAGGAAGGAAAACCCAGCTATCAAGAAGGAATAAATAATGCAAAATAATACTATTGAATGAGGATTAAATTTACTATTAGGCTTAACTAACATAGATAATAACTAGATTAATACTTTTAATAAAGTAATAGATTTTTTCTACAAAACATATATTGATACACCAAAAGTTATGGAAAAAACCGAATCAATTAAAATATTTGAAGAAATAAAAGAAATCTTAATATTCAATATTGAAATAATAGAGGCTATCTCTAGTAGTAAAAGTAAAAGAATAATCTCTGCATTAAAACCAAAACGCAACAAAATCATGAAAGAATATATCAAAATGCTTAAAAGATTGCCCTGTCTATTAATTGCTTTATTATTATGCTATACTAATGTTGCTAAACTACCAGAAGAACCAAACCCTCCAATTATTCAAACACTAAAATCTTTAACTAAATATGCGGCACAGCTTTCAGAGTATGTTATTACCTTATAACATTTTTAGCTAAAATAAAAGTAAAAGTTAAGGCTCCAGATTGTCCAGAATATCTTTATCTCGACTTATCAACACTAAAAAACGAATACTCTTTAACTTCGGCAAAACATAATATCAAGATATATTTAGAGTACATTTAAAAACAAACCCAATAGCAATAAAGATTTATAATCAATATTCCCAATTAAAAATGTAAATTTCAAAAAGGTTTTTCTTGCAAGAAATTCTACTTTACATATAAAAATATTTAACGCCAATATATCTAAAATATTGTATAATATAGTTGTAAGGAAAAATATTATAGAAACAGCGCCAACAAACATTACAGGTGTTAGTCAAGAATAAATATATAAAGAATTTATTAGACTGGGGATGAAACAACTAATAGCAAAAGATTTATCTAAAATAGATTACTACAATGAACTAACATATAGATATTTAGAAAAACAATTTGATATAAAATTCGATAATCTTACTTTCTTTTAAGATTGATGCAGTATTAAAAAATTTAATATCTCTTACAGAAATGCTCAAATGGGCATTAGGAATTATGGGAGCAATGTCTATAACAACAATAGCTAGGCTAATCTTCGCTTTCATTCCTAAATAGCTACCACCTCACCTAAAGAATATCAATTCAAATAATAATTGTTTATTCAAAATTTAGCATTAATAATTGATTTATTAAACATTATTAATAAAAAAGGACTAACAATGAAAATTATCAATATATTGTTTTGTTTGCTTTTACTTATACTAAACAGCTGTAAGGCGAATGATAGTAACGCTTTTGAGAACAATGATTCTAAAAAAGTAAAAAGCAGGGGAAAACGTGATTCAAACCAAGAGGCAATTAACTCTCTTGAAGAACTTATTAAAGAAAAACTGTCTGATGATCAAAAAAATCACTTTGATTGGTTAAAAACCGCCCTGAATAGTGACGAACAATTTAATAAATTCCTAGAACATGATGAATCCAAAATAAAAACAGTACTTGATCATATAAAAACTGAACTTGATAAATGTACTGGAAATAGTGCTGGAGGAAAAGAGACCTTCAAAGAAGTGGTTAAATATGCTCTTGCAGATATAAATAATTTTACAACCAATGCAAGCAGTATGTGTGGCATATAATACCAATGATTAGTAACATAAACCCCTATTATGGGGGCTTACTATTTTTAGTATATTGCTATGCTACAAATATAAAATAAAATTGTTTTTCTTCTTTTAATATGCAAAAAACTTCAGAGCACTATCTTCATATATATCTTCCTTAAATGTTGTAAACACTTCAAAATTATGTAATTCTTCTAATTTTTTATTTTTTGTTAAATAGTTTGTAATAATATTTGCCCAACAGGATATACTTTTTTGTTCAGGATTTTGTACCAAACACTTGGCTAAATCTACCTCATTGCCCAAATCCAATGCTTGAATAAGAGCATTTATCTTCTCTTTGGTTGTTGTAGAATCATTTGCCCCGTTTTTTATATTATACAATGCCTTAATAAAGGCCTTATAGCATCTAAACCTATCACATCTTTTACCTTCTTTTTGCTCTTGACCATTGTCTTTTTTATAATTTTGATTTTGATTAATGTCCTTTTTTTGTTTTTGATTAACACTAACTTGTTTGCTAGGCATAGTGGAATTTTCATTTTCATAATTATTGTAAATAGGCGCTGCATCAGTATCCACTTTGCTCCCTATATTAAGATATGCAACTAACGAATATCTTTTAAAATAAGTAATAGATGCGCCTACTACTTGTGACAATGTTTTTACATTTTTAGAGCCATTTTCATTGTTCAATTATAAATTTTCAGTAAGTATTGGCGTATCAAATGAGTCTTTATACCCGGTGTTTGTGCTGTAAAATGTAGTTCTAACTATATGAAGAACTTTTTGACCATCTAAAACTGTAAAGGTTGGAAATTGACCAAAATCAAGTTCTAGATTATACTTATCAATAACATTTTTAATTTCTCTTGCTATTTCGTTGAAATTCTGGTATTTATAGCCATATCCTTTGAGATTTTTATCAATCCTAGTTAAGTTCATTCTTGGAATTTTTATATCTTTTATAAAGTTAATTTCTGCTTGAATATTTTCTTGTGGATTATTTCTGTTTGAAATATTATTCTTATATTGATATTAATAAATATAGGTATATAACAAAAACTATTTTTGGCAACTTTTTTACAAAAATTTCTACAAAAAAGTGGAGCTTAGCGAAATCCTTTTGTTAAAGAACTTAGCTAAGCCCCCCACTTCATTTAAAATTCCAATATAAGGTAGTCAATACTGAAAAATGTTCCAATAACTACGCTGTTTGTAGTATAGTCCAACTTGTAATTAAAATCAATTTATATTTTTACCAAACTACAAA
The DNA here is from genome assembly GCF_032595795.2 of Borreliella americana. NCBI lineage: Bacteria > Pseudomonadati > Spirochaetota > Spirochaetia > Spirochaetales > Borreliaceae > Borreliella > Borreliella americana. The sequence goes on from NZ_CP179254.1 coordinate 5,954, forward strand.
AATTATTTTAATTTAACAAAATTAATAATTAAAATTTAATATTTTTTTAGAAAAGTATTTACTTTTAAATCAAAATCTTGCATTATAATAACTAATTGTAGTTAATACCAATATAAGGAGAGAAAATATGAAGGATTTTTCAACCAATACAAAAAGTCTAACTTGTCACAATAAACATCAATACAAATTGATAGTTCTTATCTCAACACTAGAGTACATAAACAAAACACAAAAGAAATACACCCAACAAAACATACTCTACTATTTTAATGAAAATCTCAAAAGAAATGGTCAAGCTACTACCACACTAAGAACAATGCAAAATTATCTTTATAAATTAGAAAAAGAGCTAAAAGTCACAACCAACTACTATCAACACTTGGGGGCAAATTGTGGAACTGAAATTTACTATAAGCTTAATTATCCTAAAAAAGAGTGTTACCTTAAAATCAACAAGTACTTTAAAGAAAGAAAAAACTCTAGATTTAAATCTAGAGTTAATAACTATTTTAAAGACAAAGTTACTAAAAATGGTAGTGTAGATTTAGTGGGATGTTTAAATAATAAAAATAATAATATAAAAGAAGAAAAAAAGATTAAACAAATAGAAAAATCTCAAATCAAAAACTATTACAATAAATGTAAATTTAAATCCAAAAAGACTTTCTCTATTTTGGATTTAGATACAGACAAAAATACTGTGATTAAGGCAATGCAAATCTTAAAACGAACTGAAATTGACCTAATAAAAAGTTTTAATTTATGTTTAAAACAGTCTAATTTTAGAGAAAAGCAAGACAAATTAAAAGAAATTTTAAGAAAAACTCAAAAAGAATTAAAAAAAAATGGGGACAATGCTAAAAAGTTAGAAACAAATTTCCAAAAAATATATGAAAATTACAAATATAAGCCACATTTTATTATTGAAAATCATAAGTATAACGATTTAAGTTATATAAAGCGCAAATTAGAAAAGTCAATTGAAATAAAAAAAGAAAATTCTCAACAAAATTACCAAAATTTAAAGATAAATGTTTTCAACATTCTTATTGAACAATTAAAAAAAGAAGCAAATATTGAAACTATAAAGCCAATTATAAAAGAATATTTGAATAATAAAAGGAAAATAGAATCCAATAAAATATTTGGTACATATTATTATGAATTATTAGAACTAATAAAAAATGAAAGCAATTTTTTAACGTTAAAAGAGGGTGTATAAAAATTAAACATGGAAAGTGTAGCAAAGTCTATGAAAACAAAAAAAGCATTGATTATATGTAACAATAAAGAACGTTTTATAAAAATTGAAAAAAAAAATGATAAAACAATGTACCATACAAAAATGATGATGGACATTTATAAATTTGGAATTCATGAAAAAAAAAATGTATTTCGCTTATCATTAAGGACCTTATTCAATCAACTGAAAGTTAAAGAAATTTTTCTATATCCCACAAAAGAAGGAGATAAGTTTATTGGTATTTTTTATGGCTACAGAAAACCAATAAAAAAACCTTTTATTAAGTATGAAATAAGCGGAATTAAAAAATCTTATACAATTGCAAGGGAATATTATATGGAATTTAGATTTAAAACCGGCAGTGTTTTTTGTTACTTCAAAGGACTGTATCGTCTATTAAAAAAAGATGGGATAAATAATCATTACAATAAAGCACTATTTGATATCTTTTCAAGATTAGAAAAACAAGTTTATGAGTTTTATGGTAAAAAATATTCAGAGAAAGGACCGCTAATAAAATGGATACTAAAAAGCCTAAAATAATAACAATTGCAAGCCTTAAGGGCGGTGTTGGCAAAAGCACGACTTCAATAATTCTTGCCACTCTTTTATCAATGTCAAAAAAAATTCTTTTGATAGATATAGATACGCAAGCATCAATAACCAGTTTTTATTTTAATAATATACAAAACAAAAATGTTAATTTGGAAAATTTTAATATATATGAAATATTAAAAGAAGGTGCGTTAGAAACAAGAGATGTGATTATTAATATTGATAACAATTTAGATCTAATACCCAGTTATTTAAATTTGCATAAATTTAATCAAGAAGCAATTCCATTTAAAGAATTGAGATTAAAAAAGAAGTTGGATTCTATACAAGACAATTATGACTATATAATAATAGATACTCCACCAAGCTTAGACTTCACTTTAACAAACGCTTTAGTAAGTAGTCAATATGTTTTAGTCCCCATAACTGCTGAAAAATGGGCAGTTGAGAGTTTGGATCTTTTAGAGTTTTATTCAAAAAAAATAGGAATAAATGCACCCACCTTTGTATTGGTAACACGATTTAAAAAAAACAATACTCACAAACAATTGCTGGACATTTTACAATTAAGAAAGGATTATTTGGGGATTATATCCGAAAGAGAAGATTTAAATAGGAGAATAGCAGAAAGTGATAATTTTGATTTAGATAAAGATTATGTGTGTGAGTATAAAAAAATTCTTGAATGTTTTTTAAATAAGACGCAAGTTACGCCATCTTTTAGATGGCGTATATAAAAAGGTATTCTTTGTAGAAAAAAATTCCGGCGCCGGAAACAATGTGAGGTAATTTATATATGAATATACAATTAAATAAAAGAAATTTATCTACTGATAATGATGCTATGGTTAGGTATAAATCTTTAAAGTCTCAATTAACGATAAACGTTAAGTCTGAAATTTTTTCTAGATTAGAGACAATGAAAATCTTAAAAGAGATTAAAGATAATGAATATTACAAATTAGATGGATATAAAAGTTTTGAAGATTTCACAAAAGACTATAAATTGGCAAAAACTCAGGCTTATGATTATCTAAGAATTGCTAATGCTATAGAAGAGGGCATAATAGAGGAAGAATTTTTAGTACAAAATGGATTTAGACAAACTCTTTTTGTACTAAGAAATAAAGAAATTATAACAATAAAGAAATCCAAACAAAATTGGATAAAGCCCCTGAGATTTCAGCTCAAAAAACAAGAAAGCTATGATTTTTACAAAAAAAATGTGAAATTTACTAGTTTTATGATGGACGAAATTTTTGAAAATCAGAAAGATTTAATTAACAAGCTTTTAAAAAAATATAAAGAATTAAAAGGATAATAAGGGGGATTTTGTGAGCAATTTAGCCTACAATACTCTTAAAATAGAAAATATAAGATTAGAGTTTTTAAATAAGGGTTTTAGTGAATAGGCAATAGATTTTGTTTTGCTTCAAAATGATAATTATAACTTTGAAGCTTTAAAAGAAAAAATGAATTCCCTAGAGCAACAAATAATTAATATAGAAAAAAACTTTCAAAAAGATATATCTAGTCTAGACAATAAAATAGATGTTTTGAAAAACGAACTTAATGCAAGTAATAGAACAATACAAGTAATACTAATAGCGGGAATAACACTTGCTCCAATTATATATTCTATATTCAATAAGTATTTTTTTAATTAAAAATGATTAAAATTTAGCAAAATATTAAGGCAGTATATGGCTGATTTTTTCAAATGGCATGTCATAATTTTGATTTTCTTTTTAAGAAAAGAAACATTTTATTTTTAATTTCTTTTAAATTAGAATTTATTTAAGCTTTTTAATAAGAGAATTTAATAAAGCGCCTATTTTTTTGTAAAAAAGTTGCCAAAAATAGTTTTTGCTATAAATTAATATTTATTAATACCAATATAAGGAGTAAAGAAGAACAATATATCAAACAACAATAATCCACAAGAAAATATACAGAATGGAGAATTCAAAATGATAAGTGTTGAACAATAAAGTTTTACTGGATGTGAAGTATTTGAGATAAAATCTTCTCCCACAAAAGGAAAAAGCAAATTAAGCAAGATAGGTAAAAAAATTACCAGGAATAAGTAGTAAAGACCTTTTTAGATTCGACTGCAATCAAGATTTTAGTCTTCAAAGAAACAAGCTTGAAAAATATTGTGCTACTGAAGTAGGCAATATTTTTGTTGGTGGTGCTGGGCTAAAAGATTTAATGATAAATAGAGTGCTTAAATATTTTTAAATTAATCTACCTCTTTAAGAGAATTTATACATGTTTAAGGGCAAGGAGCTAGATAATTTAGGATTTAGAGAGTTTGTAAAAGCATGCGGTGATAATATTGAAGTTTTGTACAAAAATAAATATGCTAATCATGTTGATAAGTATAGTTATTTCAAAAAATGGGAAGTTCAGAAATTTTAGTATGCTCAACAATTGATGTATGCTCAACAATTGATGTATGGTTTATTAATAATAATGGTGATCTTGAGCCTTTAGAGATTAAAAGTAGCGACTCTAATTATATGATTAGTGATATTTCGGAGTACAATAAAAATGGAAATTTTCTAAGTAGTAAATATTTTTTCAAATACTATGTGCAGGCGAAAATGCAGCTAGCATGTACTGGGCTTGAGTATTGCAATTTGTTCTTTTCAATTGATGCTGCGCCAATTAACTGTGAAATAAAGAGAAATGAATCTTTAATATCAAGAGTGCTTGAATTTGTTGAGAAATGTGAAATAGAAGTTTACAATTTGAAAAAAGATATTTTCTATAACTATAGAGACGAATGCTTAATGGCACAACACAATTTTAATAAGGATGCGTTTATAAAGCTTGTTTAAGATTTAGTAGAAAGGAGCGATTTTTATCTTTCTGGGATTGAGTTTGATTGGGCAAGAGAATTTGTAAAATATGTTGATTACGCAGACTTTGAAATTAAGAATATTTAAGTTGTTAAAAATCTTGCGTGAGATTTAATTGAGATTTGACAGTCTAAAAGAAGAATTAAACAAAATTCAAAACGAAAATAAAAAAAGAGAAAAGTCTATTAAAGATTTACTCAAAATGAGAATTGATGAAATTATAAATAAATATCCACTAATTAATCAGGCAAGTTATAGGGGTAGAGAATTCATATTTAATTATGGCCCTAAGAAAAGGATGATATTAGATAGATTAAAGGGATTGTTGCCAACAAGTGGTAAAGTCTTTTTTCCTGGCAATATAGCATTTGCAAATAGCATCAGGTTCCCCATGTGAATGGGGCGCACTAAAAAATTAAAAAAAATAATTTAATATAGGAGGATAAATATATGCTTATTAATAAAATAAAACAAGACAATAAAGCTTTGCGTCCAGAGATACAAAGATGGGGATGTTACTTTTTGTGTTTACATTACTATATAAGTGTACTAAAGAAACGTGAAGTTAATATCTATGAGATAAATGCAGCTTATTATAGATTTTTAGGGCTTGGATACATTAAGAGCAATTGCTTTATTATTAAGCCTTGTATGATACTTAATTACTATGGAATTAGAAGTAGCGTTAGATATGAATCTTTTGGTTATTTGGGCGCTTTAAATGAATTTGAAATAAGTGAAGTTAAAATCAACAAGGTTAATAGATTTCACTTTATAGCTACAAAAAATAAAGAAATATTATATGATTCGCTAGATTTAAAACCTCGTGGAAAAGAATTTAAAGTAACTTCAAAGCGCATATTTAAGCTGAGATAGTTGTACTACAATTAAAAATTGTTTTTGGCACATTTATAAGCTTGAATTTTGTTTGCAGCAGAGAGTCCATATATATATTGTCAATTTCATAAGTTAAAGAATATTTCATAAGTTCCTTAATTTGGAAAGAGTTATAACTATTGAATTTCAAATTTGAAATAAAGAAATTTCTGCATAAATGAAATGATTGGTTTATATGAAAACCTGAATTTTTAAGAAGATTTTTCAATTTTTTAGAAATATTCAAAATGTTAATTGATTGTCTTTAATCTTAAGTTTAGTTTTTTGGAAAAGATAAGTTTGTCTAGCATCTGGATTTTTTTCTTGAAATGATTTTTGTGTGCTGTTTGAATAACATCAAGCTCTTGGGGTTTGATAACAATTTCTCTAATACAAGCGGAATATTTTTTTAGCCTCATTTACTTTTATGTTGTAAAAAATTTCTCCAGTTTTGCTTAATAGAGGGGCAATATCTTTCATTTCAGCTCCGCTACATCCACTTACTAAGCTTAGATAGACAAACCAATCTGATATTGGATCGGTTTGTTTTAGGGTTTTGATGCATTTTATAATTAGTTTTTTGACTTTTGAAGTCAATTAAAAATTAGTACTAGATTAGACTTTTCTTTTTTATTTTTAGTTGATTTGTCGATTTTATTTTTTAAAATTTTGTTTTCATTTAATACTTTCTGATAATCTTTTGCTAGTTTAAGAAGTATTTCTGTAGTGCTATTATTTAGGTTGAAATAATTATTAATGTTCATAAAATTAGCTCCATTTAAGTGATAACTTTTAAGTTAAGTAAAAGTAATAAAAATAGAAATAATTTACAATATAAATTTTACCAAAAACTAAAAGCAGCAGTCAAATTGGGAAGATTATCATTGCATGCAGAATTCAGGATGTAGTAGGATGTAATAAGCAGCAGTGTCAAACTTGCAGAGTGGCACACCTAAAGGTTTATTATATTCTGTGTGATATATAGCAAAAATTTTATCATTATGCAATCCAAAATGTAACAAAATTTTATATTTAAAAATTATAAAAAATTGTATTATTGGGTATTGTATTATTTTTAGTCTTATGGAGTAATATATGAATAAAAAAATGCTTATTTTGTGGATTATTTTTGTATTGCTAATGTCATGTAAATATGATGCAAGTGATAAAGACTTAAAAAGTATAAAACGAGATTTAGAAAAACAAGTTAAGGGGCTTTTATCTGTAAAAAATTTAGATAATTTAGACGATTTAGATAGGTTAGATTCAGGTTTTAAACCTCACGATTCAGAATTTGGAAAATTAGTAAAAGATGCTATGCAATTGCAAAAGCAAGTTGAAGATAAACTAGCCCAAGGTGTTTTTAGTGATTTAGAATTACAAGAAAAGGTTGGGAAAAAAGTACAAGAATTAAAGATAGGAATAGAAAAAAGAAAAAATCAATTAGAAAATGCTAAGAAAAAATTTGAAGATTTTAAAAGTCAGATTGATTCTACTTTTGGATCAACTTATGCACATGGGGTTCAGAATAGGCGTGGAATCGGATTGGAAGCGTGGAGGCATGCTAGTTCACTCGGTTTAGGCGTAAAGTATCCTACTAATATTAGTGCTAATACTGATGCCCTTGTAAAAAATTTATAGACGAGGTGCTTGAAAAGATTGAGGAAGAACTTAAGCACCTTAAAAGCAATTAAAAAATAGAAGAAATCGTTATGGAAGCTTTAGTATAGAAAACAAGGCTAATTATTTATTGGTCTTGTTTTCTTCTTTTTATGAAACTGCAAATAGAAAATAAAGGGGGGGGTAAATAAAAATGAAAAACTTGTTTTGATTTTGCCCACATAAAATTTATAAAGTTCCAAAAGGCTAAAAAGCAAACACAGCAAAAATGTTATTAATCCAAAGATTTTTTATTTTGTTTGTTTTTAGCTACATAAAAACTACAAATTATATCCTTTTTTAAAGGACCTCTTTACAAAAAAAAGCAATATATTTCATAAGCAAAAAATTTTGGGATGATTTACATTCCTTCGAGACATAAAACATGCTTATTTTAAATCTTTAAAATAAATACCTGGTATTTTTATGTATTTGAATTTAATAAACATTGTAAATATAGATCAGCAATTAATATATAAAGAAGTTAATAGTTTATGTTAATAATTTGTTAAATAAATTTATTATTTAGAATAACAATTTGTTAGTTTTGCTACTTTAAGGAAATATTTATGAAGTGAGTTAAAAGTTCTTTTGATGATTATGTTGCATTCTTTAGAGAAGGATTATTAGGTGATTCAAAAATAGCTGATAGACTGGGAGTTTTTAGAGTAAATGTGTGGAGAATGAGGCAAAAATGGAAAAATGGAGAAGTTTCTTTTAATGAAAATTCTAGAGTAACAATGGAGATACTTTTGAACACCTTTTATCCCAAACCTTTAAATCAGAAGTTAAAGCTAAGAAAGTTAAAAGATACCACTACTAAGTATAATTTTCTTTTCATTATTCTCTTGAATGCTTTTTATTACATTCTTTTTATTTAAAGTCAACTGTTTCTCTTCAAACTGAGCAAAATTAATTGGAAAATTGGTTAGCTTTACAAATTGTGATATGTCAAGTCCATATTTATTTCTGTATTGCTTTTGCAGTGTTGTAAAAAGCTCCGTTTGATATAAGTTAGCTTGTATACTTTACTACTTTTGTAATTCCTTTTACTTTCAGCTTTATAAACAGTAGCAAGTTTTCTAATACATTTATAGTAAAGCTCCATTTTTCTTATTGAATACTCCTTTATAAGGGCATTAAGCTCGCTTATTAAAGTTTCAATATTTTCATTAACACACTTTGCATTTTTTTATTACACCCTTTAGATGAAGAATCAATTTTGGATTTTAAATCTTCTATTTTGACAAGCATACCAGCAAGCTCGACATTAGAATATTGCTTGAATGCGCGTATAAATCCTAATTCTAAATTAGCTCGCTCTAAATCCAATTATCGCTAGTTTCAAAACGCATCTTGCACATTATTTTTTTATCAAAAGTTTAATTGCAAATAAGAATTTATACTAAAGCAAAATCTATTAAAGTTATTAGAATAACAACTTTAATACTGCCCTTTACTTACAAAAAACTTTATATTAGAAAGTATAGTGGTTCTTCTGCATTTAATGATATTTATGTGTATAAAGGAGATAACAAAACCCACGATGATGCTCTTGACGCAATATCTGCGACAT
>NZ_CP179252.1:0-63629 GCF_032595795.2 Borreliella americana
AATTTATATTTTTTTAGTATATATCTTTAACTCAAAATTTTTAATATAAAGTTCTTTTCTTTAAAGCTTGATAAAAATACTATATGGTAAAGAGTATATATGGGAACTTTGATTGGTATTTGTTATTACTTATTTTTGTTTTTAATACCAAAATTCTTATTATTACCTATTAAAGCTTAGAAATTATGACAATAGACAATAATATGAAAATAAACTTGATAAAAATCAATCAAAAATTGATCTCTAAAAAATTCAAAATATAAAAGAACTTTTGGCAATTATAATATTATTTTGATTAAATAATACAATATAATATTGTATCAAATCTTATATTGTATTATATTTAAAATATAAGATTTCAAATAAGGAGAATATTTATGAAATATAATATAATTGTAAGCATCTTTGTTTTTTTATTTTTAACTGCTTGCAATCCAGATTTAAATACCAATCAAAAAGATATGAAGTATTATTCTAATAAAAAGAGAAAAAAATTCAATAAAACAAAAGTAACTCCAAATCAAGAAGTAACTCCAAATCAAGAAGTAACTCCAAATCAAGAAGTAACTCCAAATCAAGAAGTAACTCCAAATCAAGAAGTAACCTCTAGTCAAGAAAAAGACCCTAATAAAAGAATAAAAAACAAAATGCTTGATGATTTAAGAAATTTAATAGAAATAGCTAAAGCAGATAGAAAAAAATATGTAAAAAAATTAGAAGAAGAACCCCTGGATCAATATGGAATATTAGTTTTCAAAGAATTGTTTTGGTCAGAATCCAAAAAAACGATAGCCGATAATATTGAAAAATCTAAAAAATATAGAACAAACATTTATGTCGCCTTAAATACTATTGATACCAATAAATTAAAGGAATTGTCAGAAATTGTGCTATTATCAAACCAAGTACACGGCACATTTAAAGCCCTTCACTCATTGGGAGAAGCTCTCGATCATGGAATTGTTTTCTTATGTTCCAAAGAAGATGTGCTAGACAAACTAGAAACTTCAAATTTAGAGAAGCTGAAAAATTTGTTTGAAAAATTATTTTCTACAAGAACAATCGTTTCAAAAATATTAAACCAACTTTTACTAGATTATCAAGACAATAAAAATCTCATAAAGACAAATAATACTAATCTTGCACATCATATGTATAAAATTTTCAAACAACTTCTAGAAAAAAGTGAAGAAGCAAACAGGCTTAAAAGTGACATATTTTCAATAGGTAGCCTTTAAGCTATGTATTGAAATTTTTGTTTGTCATACTGTAAAAAAAGCAAGCCTATCTTTTATTAAAGATAGGCTTAACGTTTTAAAACCAAAGATTATAAAAATTTTTCACCTATAATTTACACAAACTTTGAGTAGAGATGAAGTTTGTCAAAAAAATTGATTCATTGGTTTTTGCAATGTCTATAGAAACTCCTCGGGTAAAAATAAGACAACAATTTACAAACCAAAAATAAGATTTTTAATAATATCATCCCAATAGATAAAATATTTTTAACATAGGCCCTGAAGATACATTAATAAAATATCAAAATAAATTAATAATTTTAAGGTTGATTTACTTCTTTATAATTACGTCTTTAATTTGTTATATAATTAATTTAATTATACCCAATCCCCCCCTTTTTTTAAAAAAAAGCCAAAAATCCACAATCTAAAATGGATTGCTTTAATTTTATCCCCTTATTAACATTCACACCCATTTACTTTCATAATTAAATAGAGCTGATGAAAGGGGTCAAAACTGAAAAGGGGTAAAAAGCTCCTCAAAAGGGCTTAGATAAAATGTCAAGCCACACCTGTCGCCGAGGCTCCTCTCTTCTTAATAAAAAAAATAAATAATAAATACGGTTGTAATAATAAATTTTAAAGACAAATTGGAAACTAAGAGATTATTGTAAAATTAATTTTTATTAATTTTACAATAGATGTCCCTATGCCTTTCTGTTTAAAAAAATACCAAAATAAAAACATTCAAACTAAACTAATAAATTTTATTATATTATTATAAATTTATATAAAACCAGATCAATAAATATTTAGTTAATTAAAATATAATTTCCTATTCTTGTTATTATCTCTAGTAAATTCTTTATTATGTTTTTTATTGTTTATCAAGAACTTAATGACTTTAGGGTGCTAAAAAATAAGAAAGGAACAGAATATATTTTATCTTTAATAGAATGATATGAAAATTTCTGTAAAACTAAGTTAGGTAGCACGAGGGCATATCAAAATAAAAGTTGTTTGGTGGCCTGAACTATTTTTACTTATCATCCCTACAAAAAGACTACTTAGTAAATTTTTTATTAGTCTTATTAAAATTTATTTTTTATTTTGTATAAATATAGCAATTAAAATACACATTAGTAAAATTCGAAAAAATATTTGACTCTGTTCCATATGAAATTTATAAAATCCCAAAAAACCAAAAAATAAACACAATAAAAATGTTATTAACTTGCTAATATGAGATTTTGTGGTTTGCTTATTATTGCTTAAACTCTATATTTACTTTATAATAAAATATTATTTGGAAGTAAAATAAATAACTAAAGAAGCGAAGGGGATATTAATGATAATAAGAAGCAATATGTGCATTTTACTGCTAACAATAATATTGTTTGTATCCTGCAAGTTTTTTGGAAATTCTGGTTCAAGTAAAGAAAGCGGTGATTATTTGCTTGATAATACTAACAAGATTAGTAATTCAAGAATAGCTATTTATTCAATCAAGCAAGATGAAAATACAAATGATACTACGAGCGGAGCTATAAAGAACAAGAGTGCCTCCGAAATGCTTGCTGATGCCTCCGCTACTAGTAAAGAGGAAAAGCAAGAAACTAAAGATACATTAACCGAAGAAGACAATAAGAAGCTTATGGATTTTTTTATCAAAACTACAACATATTAATATACTCTATCTTCTATTTATAAAAAATATGCAAGATCTTATAATGCCATTGATACCTATGGCAGTTGTGGTGATTTATAGTATTGCGTGTTTTAGCATAGGGCCTTCTGAAAGGCGTAAAAAAGCTCTTGATGATCTAAAAAACAATAAACTGGAAGACGAGTTTTTTAAACTTAGCAAAATGCTAAATAGTGCTATTTCTAATTATAAGGACGACACTTTAGAAGACGCAATAAAGAAGTATAAGGAAACTATAGAGCAAGCTAGTCAAGATGAAAATAAAATAGAGACAATAAAAGATTATACAGAGTACATAAGTGCTAATGAACAGAAAAAGAAAAAAAACGTAGACCATTTAAAAACAGTTGCGAATGTTCTTCCTATTATTAAAAAAACTATTGAAACAGCCTGCCTGTCTTATGTTGATGCTTTTGTTGCTGTAACATCTAGCTTATCTTGTAACGAATTTAAGCAGGTTATTAACAAGTTTAATGCTGCTGCTAAGGAGTATGCTAATGGAGATAAAGGAGATAATGCTGTTAATGTTATTGTAGGGCCTATTGCCAGTATGGCTTATATCGGATTTGAAGATACGGGGTTTAACAGAGCAAAAATGTTTGCTAGTAATAAAAAAGGAAGCGAAGTAGATACTATGATTATAGCTATTGATAATAGCTAAGTACTATTTATAAGAAAGTCAAGTCCTAAGGTTTAATAATAAGTAAGAGAAATATATATATAAAGAATTTTTTGTGTTATTGTTTATTTTAAATAAAAATGAAGATTAAATTTTTAATTATAAGTTTAGCTATCTTAATTATAATTTTATTAAACTTGGTTTTATTTATTGTAAATACATCTACTAGTAGCCCTCATATTGTTCCCTCAGAAAAGATTGATATTTTACATCAGAGTAATATAGGTGCAATTAAATTCAAAATTTCCTTAATAAATCATTTGGGCTCTGTTGATATTGTTTATGATCACAATTCTGATAGTGAAAGATTTTATTTATATTTTGAAATTATAACAAACAAGAAACCTTTTAATCTTTTAAGTGTTTCTCTTAATGATGTTGTTATTAAACCTGGGGTTTTACTTGCATCCAATAGCAAATTAAGATTCGAAAGGGGTCAATATGTTTTGAATTTTAACGACTCAATAGAAAAAACAGGATTTTTTTGTTGACTTAGATCTTAGAAATGAATATATAAATCTAGCAGAAATTGCAAGAGTCTCTGGCATTAATTTTTGTGTTAAATGCATAGAAAGAGAAACGGGTGTTTTACGAAATGTTTTGTTCAAATTAAGTGTAGAAAAGGGTAAAAAATTCTTTAACCTTATTGAAAAGTATAACAAGAATATTGGTAAAGTTTCTTGATTTATTTGATTTTGTGGAAAAAAAGTTTGATTTGAGGATATATGAGGAATATTAATTGTGCTAAATACATTATATTAACAATGCTTATTGGATTATTTATTTTTTGTTGTGCAACCTTTTTTTGGTTGATTGGATTTTTTTTCAGATGACTTTAAAGAAGGGAGGTATTATTCAATAAACCCAATAGATAGTGTTATTATGCGAAAATGTTAGGGGCTTATTTCCAAATTATTGGCAATTATGATGTTAACTCAAATAAAATGGGGCAATATACTCCAGCAATTGTAGTAAATGTTTTCAAAATTAACATTAATGATGCTTTATTTAACTATTTATTAAGGCAAAAAACTTTAAAAGTTACTTTGATTTCCCATAATAATAAAGAGTATATTTTACAAACTAATAATTTCTTATCAAAGTATAATTTTCAAACACCAGAAAAGGAGAATAAATCTTATTAAGAAATTAAAGAATTTTATTTTAAGTTTAATAATGAGTTGATCGAGTCTTATGGTCAGCAAACCAAATATGCCTCCCCTTTATCAGGGCAATTATTCTCTATACCCCCTCTTTTATATACTTTCTATATAATAAATATATAGTTTCATAAAACAATTTTTATGTAAAAAAAGCTAAATGTCTGATTAATGCTATAGATTTATAATCTATAGTAGATGGAACTAGAACAATATGAATAAAGTTTTAACATTAACTAGTGATGCAATGATAACCTTTATTATTGGTGTTTTGGGTGCAACCATACTAATATGCTTAATTATAATATTCATTATATATACCATAATAAAGCCCAATATTATAGAGAAATTAAAATTTCTAACAATCAATCTACAAAAAAAACAAAAAAATTGGAAGAAATTGAAAAAAGGATAGAAAAATTAGAATCCAAATCACAAAAAGCAGAACTAGATAAAACTGAAAAAAAATCTATAAACTTATATAAGCTCAAAAAACACCAGATCTAATAGGGATTTACAAATACTTATTTTCATTTTTTTATTTAAAAATAAACAATCGAAAAAATAATGAAAACAATAAACATACTTTTTGCATTTTTGTTAATATGTATTTTAATTGCCATATTCATACAAATTAAAAAATATTAATCTTAATAAGATTAATAAAAAATTTACTAAATAATATTTTTTCAGATAAAAAGCAAAAATGGTTCAGGCCCCTAAACAACTTTTATCTTGATGCATTTTAGCGCTACTTAATTTAGTTTTACAGAAATTCTCATACCCCTGTATTAAAGATAGAATATATATTTCTCCTTTTTTATTTTTTAAAACCCTAAAATCGCCAAGCAAAATCCTAAAATCTTCTTTGGTTAATGAATAAAGATTAGCCACAATAAAATTATTTTCATTTTCTTTTTCTTTTTCTTTTTAGAGTTGGTTCAAAGAACTTATCCTTAACTTAATATCTAATTTTAGCATTTTATTAACTTCTTCTTTACTAAACTCAAAATGCTTTAAGTAAAGCAACTTAGAGAAATTTAAAGGATCGTTTTTGGCTATTAGCAAAGCAGAATTTTTTACTAAAGTTAAGTATAGTGGATTAGATAAAATATCTTTTTCTTCGGGTTGAGGCATTGGACATTGATAAAGGAATGATTTTACCACAGTTGTGTTAACAAATCTTCTTATCAAAAAGTCAAACGCAAAAGAATTAAAAATAGATATAATAAATAATTTTTTATAAAGTGATATTGGTGTTTTTTCACAATTTACATTGACCGTCGTTGTGCAATAGGAATTTTTAGGAGACAAAGTGCTAATCATGGTTCTTGAATCCGAATTGCTTGCAATGTCTCTATAAAATATTCTTTCAATTTGATATTGACCGTTTTCGTCGGATAATGTTTTTTCCAAGTCTTTTTTATCTATCCATAGCAATTTAGAATTTTCTTTTGCATCTTTATCTTCAAAAAACCTTGAATTAAATTGGTGAATATTAGCTCCGGAATAAAGAAATATAAAGTTTTTTTTATTATATTCTTTCAATAAAGATATACGATTCTTAATACCATAATTGAATCCTTTTTTAAAATTAATATATTCTTTACTAAGAATACGAAATGAACTAAACATTTTTTTAATTAAGCTAAATTCTTCATTATTTTTAAACTCTATTATTGATTACTGAATAGGAGATAATTTTTTTATTTGATTTATATTTAATATAATCCCTTTATAAGAATTTTCTTTTCCACCTTTTAAATCCTTAGTCATTTCTTTTAAAATACTATATATCAAAAAATTCATCTTTGGTATATCCTAGCAAAGCGTCTCCTACTTTTATATGAAACTTAATAAAGCTTGATGGGGTTCCAAAAATAAAAGTATTAAACCACAAACTTAAAATAGTAATTTCAACCGCAATAGGATTAATATCAACACCATAAATACACTTCTTTAAAAGCATTCTTTTAAGTACTAATTTTTTACTTACACTATCTTTAAAATCATATTCTTCGCTCGTTTTTAAAAGAGCTCTATATTCTTTATCAAGCTCTTGTTTTACATCTTCAAATTCATCTAGTTGATACCATACTTTTTCTGTTAAGTAATCTAAACAATTAATCAAAAGATGGCCCGAACCACAAGAATTATCAATAATTCTTATATCTAAAGGGGACTTGACTTTAATCTGCTCTTCAATTGATGATATTACCATAAAATCCGCCAAGTCATCTGGGGTATAATATGCCCCGCTTTTCTTTCTATCAAGCGATCTAGATACAAGATAAATATCACCTTTAAGATATGTAGCAACTTTGTGTACTTTCTCATTTTTAAGCTCTTCTTCAGTGCAAATGTCATAAACCCCGTTTTTAACAACACAATGAACAGTAGCATCTGCAATTTTTAGGTCATATTCAAGTAAGGTTTCGTATAATTTTCCAAAAATTTTAGGGTCCAACCTTGAATACTTTACAAATTTTTTATCTTTAACATTTTTTTCTTCAAAGAAAAGTATCTTAACCAGTATTTCTTCAAGCTCACTAATACTTAGCAAACCCCCATTATTTAAATATTTAACCCTATCTTCTAAAAATAATCCGCAATTAATTGCAGGCAACTTTATTGCATCACTTCCTTTATCAAATAAATTGAAAATTGTCATTATTTTTTTATATCCTAATTTCTTTTTTGAATTTTCATCATAAAAAAAATATCTAAAAGATATAGAAGATTTATATAAATTATTTTCTTCTAGTATTTTCTTAAACATTTCGCTATCTTCAATATATGCAATAAAAAATATCCTTAAAATAAAAATAATTGATTCTTCAAGAATGCTAGCTAAAATATGTTCAGTAATTTCTTTGCCCAACACTTTAAATTCTTTATAATATATATTTTTTGCAATTTTAAATACTATAGAGTCATCAAGCTTTTCATAAAGTATCTCTCTTAAGGTTTTATTAATTATCTCTTTTTCTTTAGTTATTTGTTCTTTTTCATATTTTATTACATTGCCTGTCTTTAGATATCTTTCTTTTCTTATAAGATATATGAATAAAACAAACCACTCTTGTTCTCTGTATTCTTCTTTTTCTTCAATTTTAGAAAAATTGAATTCAATGTAACTTTTTTCTCCAAAAAGTAATTTCGATTTATCATATAATCTCCATACCTTTCCATTTGAAAGTATTCCATAATGTTTTTGATATTGATTAAGATATCTATATAACTGATCTTCTGCTTCTTTTATTTTATCCTTAGCATTAAAACTAAATGAAGGACACTTAACTTCTGCTATAAGTAAGATATCTTCAGTTGGAATAGACTCATTATTTTTTTTCGCTTCTTCTAATTTGCTATTAAAATCTAATTTGTATTTATCATTTTCAAAAAGTAGTATAACTGCTTTAGAGTTTACTCCTTCTATTTGTCCACATTTTTGTTGTTCCGCTAAATAATTTAGTTCTTCAAATATAGATTTTAGTAAAGACTCTATATTTACTTTTGTTGAAGTATCATCTATTGAAGAAAGTCTATTTGTTACAAAAATGAAAAAATTTTCTATCTTCTTAATATTTTCTTTTTTTATAAAGTCTTTTGATAATTCCTTATACAAAGATATATTGGAATCATTTGCTTTTACAATAGAATTAACTTTCATAATTTATGATTAAGGCCCCGTTTATGTTATTTATAAATCTTTTTCAACCCTTCTTAATACTCAAATACGTTATAAGATTAGTTTTTTAATTAAAAAACTAATCTTTGGACAAATCAACCAAAGCTTGCTTTAATATCTTATTTAGATATAGTAACTTTATATCTAAAGTAAGATTACTCAAGCTTATTTCAAGCTTTTTTCATATTTCTCAGCAAAATCAATTTATAAATCTTTTAATTTTTAATTTTTGTGAAATGCTTATAATAAATCATAAATCTAAACACAGCACAAATACTAAATGCCTTTATTCATCATAACTTGATCCGTAAACTTACAGACACCATAACCTAAAAATACAATATTTTTAAATAAACACGCTATCAGCTTCAACAAGAATTAAAAATACAAACTGGGCATTGCTAATAAATTTCTACATAAAAATAATTTTAATCTTCAAAACAATTTAAATAGTTATGGATTATCATAGTATACTCAAGTGGTATGATGTCCTCATTAAAAGCAATGCTAAGCGCAAAAACCTTTCCATCAGGCGTTTGAATGGTGCTTGAACTTCTTACTTTTCCTTTAATAGAAATCTCCTTATCTATAAACTCAAAGCTAAAAATTAAATCAACAACCGTATCTTCATTAAGATCTTCATCAAAAAAAACAATAGCCAAAACCCCACCATAAGATAAATCTTTTATTACGCATTTGTACTTTGTCCCATTAAAATTAATAAAAACTTTATCAAAATCAATTTTTAGTCTTCTAATAGAATTTTTATCAACAATAATCCTTTCATGAATTCTCTGATTTTGGCCAAATTTTAATTCCAGAAGTTTTCCCAATTTAATTAGAATCTCTTCTGACATAGAAGTTGAAAATTTAAATTTTAATAAATTGTATTCTTTATTTTGAGAAACATAAGTAGAAACGCCTAATAGATTCACAGTCAAATCGGGGAAAAAATCCGAACTATTATTAGAATCTGAATTTTTCTTAATTTGAATAGAGAATAAATTTTTATTTTTAGCTAAAACGGCCAATATGTTATTATCTTCTTTAAGAATAATTTTAATATAATCTATGGAAATAGAATAAATCATTCCAAATACAGAATAAGAATCCATTGTTATATTAACAATATTGCTGATACTTAAAAAATCATTTATCTCTGTGCTCAATTTGACTTCTTTGTCTCTATACTTATTTCTATACTCTACTATCTTTCTAGATGAAATCATAAGCCCCTCCTATCTTTTATAAATAAAAGATAAAACACTTTTATAAATTAAATATTTAATATTTAATATTCAATTTTTTTATTTAGTTCTTGGTTTTCAAAAGATTATTAAGATCATTATCTTATTAGCAATTATCTACCCTTGACAAGGTATAATAAACAAAAATAAAATAACTCTGTATATATCCCTAAATTTATGAAATAATACCAATCCCAAAACAATCTAAAAATTTTCAACCTTGCTTTGCAGGCACTACTATTAAAATTTTTCTTCAAGTAACTACATCTCATCAATATGTCAATTGATACCATTAATTTTTATAATAGTAAATAACATATTTTTTCTTTGAAATCATGGCAGAGGCAAACAAATAATAAAATTAGTATATCTTTATGCGTTTTTATGCATTCTTATTATTAGTTACAATTTATTGTTAAATAATGACAGGCAAAAAAATTGACAATCAAATTTAAGATAAAATTCAATGACACTTGCTAAATAACGAAAAACAATCCCTTTGGAAAAAATAAAAAATAAATTCTTTGTAAAATATGAAAAGAAAATATTGTCACAATTGTCTTAAAAGTAAAAAAAGCGATTTTTTAATACTAAATCAAGAGGTAAAAACTTTTTTCATTTCTAAGTATCTATATATTTATTTAATAATACAGATGTGCAAAAATATGATAATTAGCTACATTTTATTTATTTTGGCAACAATCAGATTTAAATCAAAAAACACCGACAACAGTTACAGTACTACAGAAAAAAATCTAAAAGGTCTAACAGATTTAAATGAAATAATAGATAATAGATAAATTAATATAAGCGCGCTTGACAGCAAATTTAAGAAATACTCAAAAAAAAGATTTTATTTTACTAGAGTAAAGATTGACTTTATTTTTTATTTATTATATCATTACAGCGAGGTTCTTTAATTAGAACTCTCAAAATTATTAGTCATTTATAGATTAATTCTTACTTAATAAAGGGTAAGAATTATTGCTTTTTTTAAAAAAAATAATAAAAGGCAATAATTATTGCCTTTTATTAAGATTTGCTAATTAGTGCTCATTGATTATTAAATTTATTTTTAAATTTTTCAATTAAATCTTTCTCATTTAAAAAAATCGACTGTAGAAAAAACTCTGTAAACTTTATATTTTCTTTATAAAAGTCATAACTTTCTTTATCTTTAAATCTTAATGTCAATGGCTTTATTAAATTTTCTTCATTAAGTTTATTACTTATACTCACATTTTTATTAGTTTTGATATAATCAATAGCGGCCTGCACACCATTACTAATAATATAGCCTTCTTCTATAAGACCAGATTCAATCGCTACAGCCAATCTGATATATTTATAAATCTGTGTTTTAGCAAATTTAAATTTATATAAAAATTCTCTAAAAGATTTAAATCCGCCTTCCACATAAAGTTTATCTTTATTAATTTTTCTAAAAATTTTTATTCTTTCAACAATAGTATATATTTCTGCTTTAAGATTACTCTGCAATTTAATCACCAGCCTGTCATATTCTTCTTTTCTACTAGCTTGTACTTCATTGGGATTAATGAAATAATTAAAATCTTGTCCTGGTATTCTGCTGTTAACTTTTAACATAGACTTCTTTTTGCTCATAATTAGCCTCCTTTTAAAAACACAAAAATAAGTTCTACCAAACTAACAACTTGTCCACTGAGTGGACAAGTTGTCCGCTCTTTGGATAAGTTGTCCACTCAGTAGACAACTTATCCATTAAAATTAGTATATTAATTTAATATATTTGTTTTTTTAAAAAAAAAATTTAATACATTACAATACTCAATAATATAGTCTTTTGAAAAATCAAATTCTTCATTGCATCCTATTCTTTTATTCAGATCTTCACGTTCATTTATAACTCCCAAAAAGTTTTCTTTAGATTTTACAATATCCAACAAAGATTTATGTGAAAAATTTTTTTTAAATCTAGTTATAAAAATATAAATAGGAATTTCAGCTACGCCATAAACATATTTCTTTAGAATTTCAAATGCTTCCACAGACCATTTTTCTGCAACCATTGGAGATATTACATAATCACTACTTAATAAGGCTGTTTTTAACGTAAAATTCCTTTTAGGATTTGTATCTATTATCACATAATCATAACTATTATAATAGAGGTATATAATAAAATTAAGGAATTTGACATAGGTGTTAGTCAAAAGCTTAAAAGGTATTTAAGAAATGATTCTCTTGTAAACAGCGCATAGCTTATCAATAGCTCTAATCATATTATTTACTTCTTCCCCTGTCTTATTATTAGCAAACATCTTTGCATTATTAAACCACCAATCTTCAAATCCACCACTATACGCCATGCCAGAAATAGCACCTACAATAACACTAACAGCATTGTCTCCTTTATCTCCATTAGCATATTTCTTAGCAGCTTCATTAAACTCCTTAATAGATTTCTTAAATTCGCTACAAGATAGATTAGCAGTAACAGCAACAAAAGTATCAGCATAAGCTAGACAAGCTGTTTCAATATTATTTTTAATAATAGGAAGAACACTTTTAACTATTTTTAAACGATCTACATTTTCTTTCTTTTTGTTCTCTGTAGCATTTTTAGCTGCTTCGTAATCTATTACTGTCTCTATCTTAAACTCAGCCTCACTAGCTTGTTTTATGGCTTCCTTATACTGTGTAATAGCATCCTCTAAATCTCTTTTGTTATAACTAGGCACAGCTTTTTTTAGCATATTGCTAAGCTTAGCATACTCTTCTTCTAGGTTATTTTCTTCTAGTTTAGCAAGAGCTTGGCTACGTGCTTCAGAGGGATTTTTACTAAAACACCCAATACGATATGTATCACAGCTGCCATAGGTAGCAATAGTATTATAAGAGCTTGTATATTTGCTGTAAATAGAATCTAGAATAGATTGGTATGTTGTAGTTGTGCTAAAAAAAGTCCTAAGCGTCTCTTTATCATCTTCAGTTAACTTACCTTTGATTTCTTGCTTGTCTAGGCTACCACTTACGCCACTAGAAACAGGAGGATCATCAGCAACAAGTATTTCGGAGCTACTAGTATTCTCATTCCCTTGAGCTGTAGCTTTGCCTGAAGCCGTTAGTGATTCACTGTCTAAATTACTAATCTTGCTAGCAGTATCAGGCAAAGAAGAATCTTCTTTACTTGAGCTTTTATTTCCAAAAAACTTGCAAGATACAAACAATATTGCGACTAGAAGTAAAATACACATATTGCGTCTTATGGTCATTAATCTCCCCCTTCTTTTCTTTAGTTATTCATTACCCACAAATATTATTTTATCATAAAGAAAGCATAGATAAAGTGCTTTAAAGAGAGAAAAGAGTTAGCCAAAAGCTTAAGGTATTTAAGACATAACTCTTTTATAAACAACACATAACTTATAAATAGCAGCAGCTATCTTGTCTAATTTGCCTCTTTCATTATTAGCAATTATTAACAAAAGTCTTTACTCTTTTAAATTCCTCTTCAAAGTTCATTATAGACCATACTAAAAATAGCACCTACAATAACATCAACATCATTATTTCCTCTTCCATTAGCATACTCCTTAGCAGCAGCAAAAAATCTTCAGCAGCTTGCCTAAATTCACTACAAGATAGACACTGGCAACAACAGCAAAAAAAGCATCAACTCAAGCTAGGCAAGCTATTTCAGTAGTTTTTTTAAATAACAGAAAGAACATCTCTAACTATTCTTAAATGGGTTAATATTTCATTCTTTTTCTCTTCCTCATTGTTTTCTGTCTCTATTTTAATTTGACTCTCAACCTCAATAGCCTTACTTATGACTTTCTTATACTTTTGTAATTGAATTATCTAAAGTATTGTTGTCCTTATAATCAGGCACATCATCCTTTAGCATCTTGCTAAGCTTAGTATAATCTTCTTCTAGATTTTTGTTCTTTAAATCAGTAAGAGCTTGTCTACGTTTTTTAGAAGACCCTGCACTAAAACACCCATTACGATATGTTGTATCTACAGCTACCATAGGTATCAATGGTATTATAAGAGCTTGGATACTTGTTATAAATAGAATATAAACTAAATTGATGTGCTAAAGCTATGCTAAAAAACATTAAGTTTATCTTTATCATCTTCAGTTAACTTACCTTTGGTTTCTTGCTTGTCTAGGCTACCATTTAAACCACTAAGTAGCAGGATTATCAGAAGCAGCCCCTTGAGCTGTAGCTTTACCTGTGGACGCCGATAATAATTCGATTGATACTAACTGATATTAGGGGTGTTGGTAGTGGTATCTTTTTTTTTGAAAGAAAAGTGAACAATCATATCATCAAGAGTGCTTACAAAGAGATTAAATAGGCTAAATATTTATAGTACTTTTATTGACAGTATTCTAATTTCTGAAAATTTCTTTAATTCATTAGTTTCAATAGCGTTTAATAAAATACTATAAACACACCTTCTATATCTAATAAATCTCTAGCTATCTGGCCCTTAAAAACAAGAATCCAATAATAATTATTCCCCCAATATTTAGTAATATTAATTACTACATCACTATTTATTTAGAAATAATAA
The DNA here is from genome assembly GCF_032595795.2 of Borreliella americana. Classification (NCBI taxonomy): domain Bacteria; kingdom Pseudomonadati; phylum Spirochaetota; class Spirochaetia; order Spirochaetales; family Borreliaceae; genus Borreliella; species Borreliella americana. The sequence goes on from NZ_CP179252.1 coordinate 14,290, forward strand.
AATATTTACTATTTTTGCATTGATAAGAATAACTCCTGCTCTTATTTACAATTGTATTGCTTTCACTTGTTTGTAATCTAACAACTTCTTCTGCAATAATTTTAGCTTCTAGTTTGCGTAGATTTTAGTCTATAATTATAATTCTAACTTTAATGGGGAGGTTCTTGATACTGATAAACCTATTAGGATACTAAAATCAAAGGAATATTTAATGGGATTCAGGATGGCCGAATAGACAAAAAAATAATAAATTATAACTATAAGCTTAATGAAGCTTATATATATAAATTAGCAGATTATATCTATTTTTTTTCTTAAGCGAATATGAGTCAAAAATTCTTTGTAATTTCTATTTAAAAAATATAGCAATTAACAGCATAACAATATTTGTTATGCTAGATATAGCAATGGGAACTATTATTACTGTAATAACAATTATTATTCTGTTGCTCACCTTGAGTTTTTCCAATAAAAATTGACTATTAATTTGCACTTCTTTTTTAAGAGATTGTACTAAATTAAATATGTCTTTTTGTAAATTCTTTTCTAAAAAAGAAATCTCAGAAATAAGGTTCTCAAACCTTATACCGAATTGTTTTTCTAAATTTTCCAAATCTCTATATGTAAGCTCATTGTGATAATATCTTTTTGACAAATCTTGAGCTATTAACTGTTCCATTCCTAGTCGCAAAAACTCTCTGTATATTTGATCTTCGGTAATATTTGTCGTTGCCAAAATTGCTTTCATAATTCACTCACCTACTATATATATTTTAACATAAACCAAAGCCAAATATCGGAACATTTCCTTCAAAATCTCATAAAGCAAATATAATGCACGCAAACTAAATATATTTTCATATTTATCCCTCTTTATGAGAAAAACTTATACCACTTTATTAGACCACTACCCACCTTACATTCAGTTTTTATAAAAAAATTTATTTTATTCGTTGATATTTTGGTAATTTTATTTTTTTTGGCTTTACTTATCAACTCATTAACAAGATTAATATCGCAAAAAACAAAATAATAGGGTTAAATAGATCTCACTAAAACACTTTTTTAACAACTCTTATCTCATTGAATTATTGAATCACAAACAGATTATTTTCCAAAAGTATTGCTATTATTTTTTTCATATAACTTTAAAATCTCCGTATTGGTTTATAAATTCTCTGATCGTATCAGTTACTAGGCTGGTATAAAAAGGCCAGCAAACCGTAAATTGCTTCTATTTATTTAATTAAACCATTCAATTCTCCATTATTTATTACAAATTAAAAAGCACCCTTTATTTTTTATAAACCAATAACAATATAATTTAATGGGGTTGTTTCATCTACTGTCTTCTAGTCATAGGGTTTCTATGTGGATGCTGCCCCAAGACTTGATATGTCACCATTTAACACTTACAAAAAATCAAATAAAATTGACCATAACCACTCTACCATAAAAGCAAACACAAACAATAATTATAAATCTAATAAAATGCAAGCCATTTTTTATTATTATAAACAGCTTAAAGTGGCTCTTTAAATTTTAAAAAGTCTTTTTTATTAATTACTAAAGATAGATAAACTTGCAAATAAAACTACCTACACGTATTGAAAGTAGATTTGAAATTTTCATTATATTATATATATAATAATGGCAATAAATAGTAAAGCAAAAGCAAATATTTAAAAAACGCCCATTAATTATACTCAAGCTTCAATCCTAGATACTATAACAACTGTTTCAATTAAAGAAAAAGTGAGCAAAAACACTTCTTAAAAAATGTTTCCAATTATTCTTAGTAAGAGAATAAAGTTACTTATTGGTTTTGGGAATCAAAAATGCAATTACAAGTTATTTTATAATTCAAGATAATCTTAAAATGGAATTAATTAATACTTATAATTTTTATTCTTTAATGAAAAAAATTTTTAAAGACATCGTTATTAATGTGTCAGAAAATTTAGATTTTATTTAGAGTTATTTAGAGCTTACTAAATTTACAAAAGAAGGAAATCGATTTAAAGAACTCATGCTTAGTAATGCCTTATATATAATTATTTTAAAGACTATGTTTGTATAATAATTGATACTTCTCCAAGTCTTTATGCAGAAATTGAAGATATTCCTATAATTGCAAATAAAGTTCTAATGTCGGTGCCGCTTGTAAGATAGGTTGTTAAGAATTTGCCACTTTTAATAAAATTAGATAAAAAAGCTAAAACATGGCCACATAAGCAATAATACGGAATTTATTTATATTTTTTGAATCTAAAACTAAAATATAAAAAGTTGATTCGATTGAAATCATTCTGGTATATAAAAAGTTAAGCAACTGAACTTTTTATAAGAAGAAGAGATTGTTAAAATGACAAAAAATAAAAAATAATAATAAATGCTAGGATATCTGGGGTAAAAACTTTTTTGGTGCTGAATAACAAAACAAAAAATGAATATGAACTTTTAAAAAATGAATTTAAAAATAGAATTGAAGATGAAATAGCAGTTCACAGAGTTTTTATTATGTAAATAATATATTTAATTAAATAGTTAAAATATATTATTTAAATTTAATCTTATTAAATAATATAAGATACTAAATAAAGAGCTATTCAAGGAGAGTATTTATAAAATATCATATATATATGTGTGTGTTTTTTTTGCTTTTGAATGCTTGCAATTCAGATGTTAACACCAATCAAAAAGATATTAAATATCCATTCGATAAAGAGAAATCAAAATCCAACACGGAAACAAACTCTAAACAGGAAGGCCCAAATAGAGAAAGATTCAAACCTAGCATAGAATTAGCCCTTAAGTAAGAAGAAGATCCAAATAAAAAAATAAAAAATACACTACTTAATGATTTAAGAAATTTGATAGAAGCAGCTAATGAGCATAAAGAAAAATATATAAAAATAATGGCAGAAGAGCCTGATGACCAATACGGGGTGGGTTTTAACAGTCGTACTTGGAGAAAAAAAGGGCAAGAAGATGCGCCAGCCAATACCGAAAGATCTATAAGATTTAGAAGACATACTTATACTGTTTTAAGCACTATTGATACTAAGGACTTAAAAGAATTGGGGAATAATACGGCTGTCGGCTAGTAGCGACCTTTTCAGTTTCTTTGGCGATCTTGGGGGTGTTTTTGACATAGTAACTGTTCATTTATATTCCAAAAAAGATATGTTAAGTATTATTAGTAACGGTAAGACTAAAGCTTGTTATTTATACATTTATGCCTATATTTAGTAACTAATACTAGATGATAATTAATTGAATATACGCATTGATTATTAAAAGTTAGCTTCTGTGAAGCTATACTATAGTATCTGTTAATTTATTAAATATCTAAAAAAATTTTTTATCTCATTCTTGATACAGCTATATATGTAGCATTAAAAATGCTTTATTAATTTTAAGATAATTTCTATTTCTGACATTTATATATATAAAAATCATTTACGATAAAAGAAGAAAAACCCATTTTCAAGTCTTTATGAATTGAGCACCATATTAGAAGTCTTAAATGAATAGTACTACTAATACTAATAATTTTTAGTATTAGTAAAAAATATATTTAAAATAAAATCAATCTTTATTTGCAATATTTATTATCAAAAAAATTATAAAGAATACTCCCTATGCTTCACTTCTTAAGCTTTCAAATTCTTTCATAAACTTTACAAGCAAAGCTTTTTTGTCTGTAAAAACTTTGTCTAAAAAGTAACTGGCAAATTCGATATTTTTTTTATAAAAATCATAACTTTCACGATTTCTAAATTGAAATCTTAATGACCGTATTGGATTTTTTTTTGCAATACCTTTATCTATGTCAAACTCCTTAATTTTATTATATGCCTCTGTAAATCCCAATTGCTTAATTTCTTCTATTTTCAAATCACCTGATAATACTCTTTTATAAAGTCTTAAATATAAAAATGCTTGACTTCTTGCTATAACAAATTTTTTAAGGAAATCTTCAAACTTTTTGTATCCATCAAATCGATAAAGCTTTTTCATCCTTATTTTATATAAAATTTCCATTAATTCAATTTTATTGTTTATCTCACTTACAGTAATTCTTCTTATTTGATTTTTATAACTTTCGTATTCTATCTCATTATCTTTATCGCAATTGTTTCCAAATACATTACCCCTGGTTTTTCTATTATTTAAAATAATTTCTTTTCTATTCTTTATAGACATTATTACCTTCCTATTTTTACTATTTTTTCCAAAGCTTCCTGAGCTTCTTTATAATATCTCGCCTGAACATTTGGTTCCTTTAACTCGTTAATTAGAACTCTAACACTGTTAAAAGTATGAATTTTGCCTTTGATGAACATTCCATAATTTTTTAGCACCAACTCTTATACATCCCTAAAGGTATTCCTATTTCTAACAAACTGATTTTCCACTATTGAAACATCTATTTTTTTATTCTTAAAAATATTAACTTCTTCTATTGAGTGGCCTTTTCATATAAGTATAAAAATAAGGATCTTATAATATTATTAGTTGTATTTTTTATAAAAAACTAACTATTATAATACAATAATTTACAATTACAAATTGTTTGTTAACAATCAATGTATAATCTTAATTCTAAATTTTTCCTTATCTTATAAAATTTTTGATAAATCAATAATATAAACCGCCAATAAGCTAAATAACTAAAACATTTTGTTTTTTATATATAAGAAACTTCCATATAATAGCTAGTGGGGATCGCTAAGAACGGTCTTCACTTGCACTAGCATGGTGCCCGCACCAAACAAGCATAAATAAAAATCTTTTTATTTTTTCATAATGTTATATTTTTAATATAAAGAATAACTAAAGAAAAGAAGGGGATATTAATGATAATAAGAAGCAATATATGCACTTTAATACAACAACAATATTGTTTTCGTCCTGCAAGTTTTTTGGAAATTCTGACACAAGTAAAAAAAGTGGGGTTTCTTTGCTGCTTGATACTGCTAACAAAATTAGTAATTCAAAAATAGCTACTTCTTCGGGTAAACAAGAGAAAAATACAAGTGATACTGCTGACAAAAGCTAAAAATAATAAGAGTGTCCCTGAAATGCTTGCTGATGCCCTATAATAGAACAATATTTGTGAAATGCCCCCCATGAACAGAAAAAAAAGCTTTAAAGGAGCTTAATGTGGCTATTAATGAACAATTAAAGCTTTTACTATAAAATACGTAAAAAGTTTTAAAACTCTAAACAATTCAAACAAACAAGTAATAACCACTCTTAAAAAACAGGTTAACTAATTTTAAAAAACGGCTCTAGACAAATCCTTTGTCGAAGCCCACAAGGCTATGCAAGACAAAATACCTAACATGCAGTGGCAAACATTGTTACTACTCTACTAATAGAAGAACAAGAAAAAGCTTCAAAAGCTATACAAACCGAAATTCAAAAATTACATATTGAGCTTGCAAATTCCTACAAATCAGAATTTGAAAATCTAAATGATGCTAACACAAATACCTTAATGTGGTCTGCTAAAGAATCTCAGAAAAAGTTGAAAGGCTACCTTTAAGGATTAGATGATATCTTGTTTAGACATATAGACAAGTGGATGGCACAAATCTTCAACAAAGATATAGGCGAAAGTTTAGTTTAAGATCCAAATAAATTCATGCAAAATATTGGCAAGGTTGCTTTTGCTATGCCTAAGGACTTAATCAGAGCTGCTAGGCAAATGTTTGGATCCATAGGTTAGGTGATTTAGTTGCGAAATTAATTACAGCTTCAATGGTCTTTCTTTGGAGCTTTTTCAAAAGCCTCGAAAAAGTCATAATCAAAGCAATTGGAAAGAAACAAGATGAAGATTAAAAAGAGCTTGAAAAACAAAGTGAAATTGCGCTTATGAAGCCTAAAGAGAGTTTCGACGCTGAAATCAAAATGAGAAAAGAAAAATTGGGTAAATTAGATGACGAATATACTAAAGAAATAAAATTTCTCAAACAAGCTCAAAGTAAGGGACAGATCTCGGACAAAGAATTTCAAAAAAGATTACACGATGTACAAACAGAATATAAAACAAAAAAAGATACAACAACTGCCGAGCTTACTAAAACCGAAGAAACCAAAAAAATAGAAGTAGAAAGAAGAAAAAACTCTCAAAATTAGAGTCCGAAAAAATCAAAGCACAAACTGAAGTTGACAAAGTAGAGCCCTAGTATGCGTATTAGGATAAGGCTAATGATTTAGAAAAGAAACAGAAAATTTTAGATAAAATACTTAAAATTGCAAAAGTAAAATCAGCCTAATCTAATGAAGAGATAAAACTTGCTCGTGATGACACACGATTTATTTCAAATAAGCCACATATATGTCAAACTTGGGTGTAATGTCTAGTGAGTTTGGCCAACCCTAATTAGTAAGAATAACTCTTGCACCAATAGATGAAAATTTACGCAAACTTGAAGCTAAAATTATTGCAGAAGAAATTGCCAAATTACAAAAAAACCAAAGCGGTACAGTTGTAAATAATTTTTACTATAACTTTAATGGAGACGTACTTGATGCTGATAAATTAACTAGAATGCTAAAACCAAAAGAACATTTAATGGCATTTAGAATGGCGAAGTAGAAAAAATATGAAAAAATTCTTAAATTACTTGATATTTTATATTGTTTAGAATATGACAAAGGTACTGATAGTTATTTATATCTAATTTTGAAAAATAAACTAAGAATGACGATTCAATGTTTGACAATAAACAATAATTGAATTCTGTAAACATGTATTGATATCATCAAAAAGTATATTCAAAGTCAAAATAAATCTATTTATTAGCAAATTCATCTCCATCTAAATTTCATAGAAATTATAGGTGGAGAATTCTTTGTCATTTTTAGTTAAATAGCTATTGACTCGATGACCTTTTTCAACCCTTCTCTTGCAGTATAAAAATTAATTCCACTTATGACTTTTATTGTTTTTTAAAATTTAAAAAAAAATTAAATTTAATGCATTGGGCATATAATTTAATTCAATAGTGCAAAAATATAGTGCAAAAATATATGCTTAAAGTATAAATTGGATATATCATTGGACAACAGTAGCAAAGTAAGCAATATTTAAACTATTGCTTTTAGAAAGAAGTTTTACTATTTGATACATTTTTAGCTTCCCTGGATTCACTATTAATTTGTTGAAGTTGTTTTAAAGTAAGAATCTATTTTTATAATTTCTAATTTTAGAAATAGTAGTTCACAATGTCTCATACCAGGTTACCGGCTTCGATCATTTTAAAGACTGCAAAAAAACATTTTAAATACATGTAAACCCGTTGCTTAGTGTATTTTTGTTTAAAAATTCAAATATTTTATTGACAAACAGTTTAAGCAAAGCTTGTTGTTAAAATTGTTTAAAGCCTTACTGTCAAAAGATAGTTTTTCTTCAATTGAATTTGAAAATCATCATCAACTTTTCTTCTAAAAAAATATCGTATCTGTAAAAACATAAGCAGCAAGTTTTTTTTTAGATCTTTTTTTCTTTGCAACCTGTGTACTCTAAATCTATAAATAAATGTTTGTTACTCATGTGATCATCAATATCAACAATGTTGATCAAAAATTTAGCAGTATCTGTTAATCAATGCCACAACCATCATTAAGGTGAATGAATGAAGCCAATCTTTGCTAATTCGTTCACCTTGAAAATTAAGATTGCTGTTATCAACATATCCCAATTCGTACAAATCTTTTTTTAATTTTTTCTAATAGCTTTTTAGCTTATTTTTCATTTGAGCAACTATATCTAAAATAGTTGGCTGCATTTTCCAAATCATTTGTTGAATGTTCTGCCTTATACTTTGCATCCTTAGCAAAATTGTCAGCTTGATTTTTATCCCATCTATTAGCAGGCCCACCAATTTGATCTTGCTTTTTACCCCCATTGTCATACCTTTTTTCAATTTACCAAATTAATTTTTCTATAGATTCTTTTAAAAGAGAGTTTGCATTATCTCAGCTAAAATCTGCAATTTGAAAATTATTTTGGATTTCACTCAACTTATAATTCAAATATCTAATTTTTTTCTCTATAGATGAAAAGGATTTAAATATAACTGCATTTTTTGTCTATTTTCCCCAAATTTAGTATCCCTTATAAATGAATTCCTTTGACTATGGAATTTTTGTTGTATGCCTTTAAATAAATTATAAAGTTTGTAATTTTTTCCTTAAACTTAATAATTTCTTTACCTATATTGGAATTACTAATGAGACTTTGTGTAGCTTTGACCGTCTTAAAAGCTTTTTTTCGTGTTGTGTTTTTAAAAAGTTTTCTAAGTTTTCCAACTTACTGGGTAAAATCTTTTTACTATTAAGCTATTCTTGGTTTTCAATTGGTAAAAACTTTACACTATCTCCAGTAGTAGCATTGTTTTAAGAATTTCTAAAATTTTGAGCTGGTTTTGGGTTTATTGTAGCAACATTAATGTTATTTATTAAATCTACTTTTGCTTGAGGAGTGGCTATGGCTTTCTCATTTGAAATTATAGGTTTGCTGGCCCGCTGTGAACGATTAATTAAATCCATGTTGTTTGGACGACCTAAACTAGTATTGCCCGCATCAGCAGCAGACATATTATTTTTAGATACAAAATTATCTTCACCCAATTCTATTCTATTTCGATTTTTAGTATTATCTTTGTCCGTTCTTAATAGTTCGTAAATTTCTGTACTTTTTTCTTTAATTCAGTTTAATAATTTTTTAATATTTTTTTTAGATGAAAGCATACCTCCCCCCCTTTTCACTCTTTTTATGGATATATTAATTTTAATTTATGAAAAAATAATAACTTTGTAATAACTTTATCAAAGTTATTATATGTGAAACCATATGTATAGTTTCACATATAATAACACCTTTTTTATTAAAAGAATTATAGCTCTACAGAAATTTTTGTTATTATAAATAAGCGAGTTAAATTAATAATTCTATTTTCAAGATTTTGCTCAGCTTTCATTATTCATTAATAGAAAGTTTTAATTTTTTTAGTTGATAAATTTGAATACTTAGCAAACATTAACCTAACAGTATCATTAAACAACTTTATATTTAATATGATTTCGTAGGTTTTATCTTCATTGGTTTGTTTATCTTTTATAGTAAGATAAGCAAGCATATAATTACATTTATTTTTCTTATAAAAAAATTGAAAAGAATCTGTTAATGAATTGTCAAAAACCCCAAAATTATATGAATAAATTTAATTAGGTTCCTTTGAAGCTTCTTTTAGCTGATTTTGGCAAAACCAGTTCTATATCGTTCAAAATCAATATTCAATCCTTCAGAATTTAATTTTAAATTCTTGACTTGATATTTTTTTTCAAACTCTTTAGTTGATTCAAATGATATTATTTTAGCTATAGGTATTTCTTGTCCCAATATTTTATAATTATTGTCATTAACGCTATAGTGAACCATGCTCTAGTGGATGATCGTTCTTGTAGAACCTAAAAAGCTATCATGGGAAGATACAAGAAGCTATTTCTATAATCTTTAATTTAGAAATAGCAGTTCACTAGCGTTGGTAATAGCGTCTATAACAAATAAAGTTTCATCACCAAAAGTTTCCATGGATTCGGCTAGCGATTTTCTAAGTTCTTCATTTCCAAGCATAATATCGGAAAACACAAAGGGCTCTTGATTGAATTCATCAATAGTATCCATTGCACCCGTAAAATTCCACTTATCTTAGATCCGATTCCTTCCATAATTTTTACAGCCAAAACAATTGGGGCAAAAGCTGATAACATTTGGTCAAATGCTTCACTGGTCTTTTTTGCCAAATTTTTGATATTTCCTAATCCTTTGCCAATGCCCTTTGGAGTTTTGTCTATATTTTTTATACCACTAACTTTAGAACTTACGGAATCAACAGAATTTGCAAGTGACTTGAAGTTTTTGCTGGTGTTTTGCGAACTTTTATTTAAAACTTTTTCAAGATTGGATCCAGATGTAGTAAATTTTTCTAATTTTGACTTCAAATCATCTAAATTTGCAAATTTTTGTTTGGTATTTTTTTTAGAGTTTCTGATATTGCGTTCAGCTTTTCATTATTGCTGATCGACATTGATAGAGAAGTGATTATTTCGTCAATGTTCATTTACTTATACTCTCGCTTTCAAGGGTTTTAATGTACAAATCGAGTTCGTTAAGAACTAGCACAAACCAGTAATTTTGCTCAAAAAATTCTCCATCATAAGTATTGAAAATGTATAAGCTATTTAAAATCTTATCAATACTTAAACTTAGCATACTCTTTTACTAGAATTTAAAAATATACAAAAAATTGTATCGATTGAAATTATTATTAACATAAAAGTTGGAGATCCATTTGTAAGTCCCTTTACCTTTACTTTGGGATAAATTTTAATAATACATTTATAGATATAACTTATTAAACCAGCTAAAAATTCATAAATTAGCCTTGATACTTGAAAGAGGATAAACTATCCACAAAGTCTACTAAATCAAGCATTGCTTTCAAGAAATATTGGAAACTTGCCTTATATTCTTAATACTAGAATAAAAAACCAGTACCATTCAGTTTGGGTCAAGTTAAAGCTCTAATGCCTTATAAGATTGATAGTTTTATGCATAAAAGATTTTTGATTTTTTTATACTAATTTTCAATATTCATAGTTTCATTTATATCTCTATTATTCAAGATTTTTTATTATTATATTTGCTTTTTAAACTAAAAATAAGATTTCAAATCTTACTTACTAAAATAGCTAAAATGTTTTTTCTTATAATCTTGATGCTATTGTTTTTAAAGTATTAACTGTGATACATAAAATGTATTGTGTTTACTAGGGAAATTCCTACCTTTATTATCAAAATAATATATTTAAAATTAATGAATTGATTTCCAAATTCATATCTACCTCAATTTAATATAAATTATAGATGGATAGATGAAAAATTCTTTGTAATCTTTATTTAAAAGCCGAAAAAATAAAATTTTATATTTTAAACTATAAAATTTCAATCTACTAAAATTTTTTCGGATTTATTAATATAAAGTAATATGTTACAATGAGTTTAAATGATTCAATTCTAACACAATATTTGTTATTGTTTTTAGGAGACATAATCTATGTTTAGAATAAAAGAAATATATTTCTTGTTATTTTCTTTACTTTTGTTTGTATCATCAATTATAATTTCTCACGGGATAAAGAACATTGGTATTAAGAATGAAAATTATATTACAGTTAAGGGTCTTAGTGAAAGAGAAATTTTGTCAACATCTTCTAGTTGGGAGTTGAGATATAGCTTGACTGGCAATACGATTAATGATATTAATAAAGCAAATAATTTAAGCTTGTCTAGGATTAAAAGCTTTTTCTTAAAACATGGATTTAGTGAAAATCATATAAAAATGGGATTTATGGAATTTAATGAAGAGACCTATAAGGAATCTCTTTATAAGTATAGAGCCTATATATCTTTAAATGTTCATACAAAGAATATTGAGAAAATGGAAGCGGCAGAAAAAAATATTGCCGAGCTTTATAATCAAGGCATCCTAATTAGTAATAGTGGGGGGCCAAGATATTACTTTGATAATATTAATGATATAAAGCCAGAAATGTTAGCAGATTCAATTAGAAATGCTAAATTAGCAGCTTTGGAATTTGCAAAACATTCAAGTTCAAAATTAGGGAAAATTAAAAATGCAAATCAAGGATATTTTGAATTTCTTCCTATTGATAGAAGCTTAGGCGCCCAAGAGCGTTATCCAAAAAAAATATTAAGGATCGTTACAACTGTTTCTTATTATTTGAATTGATATTTGGGAATTATTATTCCTAAATAAAATTATAAAAATAGTTTTTAATATTATTCTATTACAGCTTTTTAGTATCTAAAAATTGCGTAATTCAATATGAAATGATCTGGCACCTTAACTCTTGATTATTACTTTCCCGCTTTTTGATTCCTTTATATACTATAACAGTTAAAATACATTTTTACATAAATTTATAAGCCTTTGTAATTAAATTATAGATGGGGATTCTCTTTTTATTTGAGTTAATTAGTTAAAATGTTTTTGTTTTATTTAGAGTCATATAAAAAATCAAAATTACTTTTTATTTAAGATTTTATAACAAACTTTATTATTTAATATAACAAAATAAATATAATCACTCCTCATAATTTAATTAATTATATTAAAATTTCAAAACAATCAAAATTTTTAATAAACTATTAGCATGTTATAATAAATATTCAAATTTAGCATAAAGAATTTTAAAATAATAAATTTTTAATAACAAAGCCGTTTTTTACTAAAATAGATTTCCATCAATCTATTTTAGTAAAAAATCCACCAACTATCCTTGAATATATGATAATTTAACAATGAATAGAAAGCTTTTATGCTCCTTTTATAATTCTACAATTATATTTTTAATCCTTTACTATCTTTTTATAATAGTTTGAAATTAATAATCTAAAAAACAAAAAGAATCAACATCAAACAAGCCTTTGTCATTAATCTTTAAATGCGGGATCACTGTTAAAGACATGAAAGATAAAGTCATAAAAGGAGCATCAAGCTGAGAGCCCAAAACATTTTTACAAAAATCATTTAATTTTATATATTGCAAAGCCACTTTTTTGGCTGGAAGGGTGCTCATTAATCCAGAAATAGGAAGTTTAATTATTAGGGTTTTTTCATTATTTAAAGCACACACCCCTCCCTTATTCTCAATAATTATATTTGTTACCTTACACAAGTATTCATCATTAGTTCCAACAACTATAATATTATGAGAATCATGAGCAACGGTACTTCCTATGGCACCTTTTCTTATTCCAAAATTTTTTATAAATCCTATAGAAATTTTACTATTGTATTCATATCGATTTATTACAGCGATCTTTAAGATATCTTCAGCAATATTAGATTGGAAATCTGGAGCCAATAAATTGCTATCAATCATGGTTTTTTGTGTAACAATTTGATTGTTGATACAATTGATTATCGGGATCATCCTACTTTTAGTAGAAAATTTAAAATCCAAAATAGATTTTTTATTACAATTAAAATTGTTTATAGGAATTTCACTTATTAATGGAATATTCGATATGCCATCATTAAACACTAACTTGCCATTAATGTAAGTTTGATCTATTTTAAATGTTTTAATATCTTTAGTAATTATAAAATCAGCAGGATCTCCTATCCTTAGTAACCCTACTGGGATTTTATAATGTAAAACTGGATTAATACATGCTATTTTTAAAACATCAAAAAAGTCGTGCCCATACCTTATTGCACGAGCTACTATTGAATTAATATGTCCATGTAGTATATCATTCGGATGTGCATCATCAAAACAAAACATTAAAGAATCACAATATTTTTTAGAACATTCCGCAATTAAGGGGTGTAAAGATTCAAAATTTTTAGCTGCGCTTCCTTCTCTAATTATTATTTTCATACCCAAAGATAATTTATATCTTGCATCTTCTATTGTGGAGCATTCATGATCAGTGCTAATACCTGAAGACATATACTTTAAAGTTAAATGGGAAGACAGGCCAGGAGCATGTCCATCAACAACTTTGTTGCGCTTTAATGCAGAATTTATTTTATTTATAATTCCAACATCTTTGTTAATTACACCTTTAAAATCCATTACTTCAGATAAATAATAAATATCATTTAATTCCATTAATTTATCTACATCTTGATCATCTAATACATATCCTGAAGTTTCAAATTCCGACGACAAAGCTGGCACACAAGAAGGAGCTCCAAAAAAAATTTTAAATTCGGTTTTTTTAGAATTGTTGATCATAAAATTGATGCCATCAATACCATTGACATTCGCTATTTCATGAGGATCGCTTATTATCGCTACAGTGCCGTGTTGAACTACCAAATGAGCAAAGTTTGATGGAATAAGAAAAGAACTCTCTATATGTACATGTGCATCTATAAATCCTGGTAACACATATTTATCCAATGTTGCATTAATTTTTTCAATACTTATAATATGACTATTTGCAATCGTTATACTAGCTGGATAAATTTTTTTATTAAAGATGTCTATATAATTAGCTTCAATTTTAAATAAATCCATTGCTTATCCTCTTCTAAAAACTTTTTGTTCATCATATATCCTATATACTTAAATATATCTATTATTGCAATATAATATTTTACTTTTATTAAAACTTAATGTTATATTGTAATAATCAAATATTTTTCAAACTTAAATTATAGTGCAAAGCGTCTTTATATTTAGTTTTAACTAGATTTATACTTCAGTTGTTGTTAAAATAGCAGGTCGCAGTATATTTTTTAAAGCATTTTCAGCTTCCCTGTAATAAATTTCTTTTAAAGAAGGCTCTAAAAGTTCGTTTATGAAAACTTTTATACTATTTGAAAAATGAATTTTACCTTTTATATATTTACCATACTTTTCATATAGCACACTCTCAACCTCCTTTAGGGTATTTCTATTTTTAATAAATTGGTTTTCTATAATAGAAATATTGTATTTTTTATTTTTAATATTTTGAATATTATTGATAGTTCCCATTAAAATAGAAAAACTTTCTATCGACCACCTTTCTACTTGAACTGGGATTACAATGTGATCTGTAACATTTAAAGCATTCTTTAAAAGGAAATTTCTACTTGGAGAAGTATCTATTATAATGTAATCAAAATCAAAAATTTTAGTACTCTTATTTAATCTAAATTCTAGAATAATTTCCTTATAATCTATATCATCTGTATTAAATTTTTCTAAAATAGGATGAGAAGGAATTATAGAAATAAATTCATTAATTTTATTTTCACATTTAATAAAATAGGTATTTCCTTTTAAAAATTCATAAACATTATGTTTTTTAATATTATTAATATACTTATTAAAATAAGAAGTTAAAGAATTTTGTGGATCTAAATCAATTAATATTACCCTTTTTTTCAATTTTTTTAAGATATACGAAAAAAGTATAGAAAGTGAGCTTTTCCCAACCCCTCCTTTTAAGCTTGCCAGTGTAATTATAATTGGTTTTTTTCTATCCATTTATTTATGACACCCCCATCTTTTAATCTTTTATTATAAAATTCATATACTTTTTTTTCCATTTTTTTTAGATATGATAAATTGAACTGATAATATTCAGTATCCTCTTTATTTTTTCTTAGAAGTGTTCTTAAAGATTGAACATATGCTTTAATAGAGCCATTCTTAAAGGCAAATTCTATATAATAGAGTTTTTTTATTGCATAAGTTTTATTATTTTCCTTTTTAAGGAAAAAAGGTTTATTGAGTCTATCATGCCTATATCTTATTTCTAGGAACTTGTCATTTTCTTTTAAAGGAAAAAGATTAAAAAAAAGAAAGTCCTCAGCATTATTAAATTTTTGAAAAGTAAGCCTAAGTCTTTCTCCTTTGTTTGTAATTCTAAAATCAACTAAATGTTTAAATATTTTTGTGTAGTATATTTTTCTAGTGTCTATTTCTTCAATTTTATTAAAGATAATCCTTTTTTCTATATTACTTTTTTCGATTTTAAGTTTTTCAAGTAAACTACTCAAGGTTTAATCCCTTTTTAAAAATATTTTCTAAAATATTATTAGCTATTATTCCAGCATGTCCTGAAAAGTTAGTTATTTTGTTTTCTTCCCATTTATTATTATAAGTATTTTTGAATTCTCTGGCAAGGATATAAAAATCAGTTTTATAAGGAGCGGTTTTTCTCATAAAATGTATTTTATGTTTATAAAAGTTTAGTTTGGATAGGAAAAATTCTTTAATGTCTTTTGCTTCATATTCATATTTTAGATAGTTTTTAAAATCTTTATAGTTTAATAAAGTATTTTTCAATGTTTTAATTGGTTCTTTTGTATTAGAAATTATTGATTTAATTTTTTTAAAAAAGGAATTTTCTATAGAATTCTTATTATATATATTTATATGTTTTTTATTATATACAGTGATATTTTTAGTGATATTTTTAGGCTTAAAATGTTCTTTTTCTTTTTTTACTTTCTTAATTAAGTCTGCTTTAGTATTACTAAAATGCGAATCAATTAATTTGTATGCAATAGGTGACACTTTGTATATACATAACTTCCCTTTGAATTCTCCAAAGTTATTTGAAAATGTTAGTATTCTTTTTTCCAATGCTTTTAGTTTAATTAAAAATCTTAAATCTATTCTTAAAGTGTTAATTGTAGTTTCTTTTTTATTTTCTTTATCTATGTTTGAGTTAAGTACTCGAAGTATATCTCCTTGATGATGCACTTGAGTTTTTTTTAGGTTTTCAGAATCAAAATGAATTCTATGTATTGATGTATTGTACTTTTTTTCGAATTCTTTATTTAAGTAAGTAATAACCGAAATTATTTTTTTAAGCTTCCAATCTTTTGGAAGTAGTTTATTGGATTTATGAGTATTAATTTGATAGTTATAATTAGCTATAATAGCTTTCATTTTTGTCTCCTAGCTTAATGTGTGTTTAACTATTAATTTATATTTAAGGATTGTAATATATAAAATAATAAATTTCAACCCCTATTTAATATTAAATCTAAGAATCTTATTTGAATGAAGGCGGAGTTTTATTTTTTGACAAAAACATTTTAATGTTATTCAATAACTGGGATTAAGTTTTGTAATTAACCCTGTTAAAAATAGAATAATAAATAATACACAAGGTGTTAGTAATCGAAATAATATAAAAAAATATATTTTTTTTACTACTATAACTACTATCTTTAAATCAAAGATTATAGAAATAGCTTTTTTATTGTTCAGAACCGAACGATTTCATTTATTATTAGTATTTTTGTATCAAAAAGTTATAAGCATTGACATAAATTAAAATTTATGTCAATGCTTATAAACAGATTTAGTGGTATTAGATTTATCTAATGTTTTTTGTCTCATATTATTAGTTTAAATCTATTTTTTTAGATTTTAATTAATAGTTAAATTCAAAAGGATGTATATTTTAAAACAAAAAATAAATACAAGAGGACAAAGTGGAGAAAAAAGAAAATAAAAAAGAGATCATTTTAAATGACAGATTTGAAGATTTTATTGATAAACGTCAGAATTTAAATAATAATCAAGATGAAAATTTAATAATTTATAATGATTTAAAGGATCAGCTAAAGCTTAATTTGAAAGATGATATTGAGAATAAAATTCAAAGAATGAAAATTCTATATGAAATTAAGCAAAAAGAACTTTATAAATACGATGGTTTTAAAAGCTTTGAACAATTTATAAAATCTTTTGTAATTGCAAAAACTCAAGCTTATACATATTTAAGAGTTTATGAAAAGGTTTTGGAAGGTGTTATTTCTATTGATAAAATTAAGGAGGTGGGTTTTAATAGCATATATCATGCTATACGAAAACAAGGAAAAGGAATATTAAAAATAAATCAAGAAGATATGAATCAAATTAATAAAAAAAATACCCCAATTAGAATTTTAATAAAAGATGATGAATTATATGATTTTTGTAACAAAGATACTAAAAGAATTTGTTTTATTTTAGAAGAGATTTTTAAAAATAAAAAAGATATTTTATCAGAGATCATAATTAAATATGATAATTCTAAAAAGAAAAGAAATAAATAACTTTTCAAGTTTTGTTGACTTTAATGTTTGATTAATGTTAACCTATTATTTCTAGTAGGCTTAAGTTTGTTTTGCCTAGTTTAATGTCGAAAAGATGCCCGAAAAGGGGTTTTTTCATTTTTAAATCTAAATCATAGAGTTTACACTTACTTTAAAGTAAGTGTAAAACTTAGCATTAGTTACTAAATATAATCATAAATGCATAAATAATATGCTTTCATCTTATCTTTACCAAATAATACTTAATATATATTCTTTATGGAAAGTAACCTTTAAGGAATTCAATCATGATAAAGATCATATTCATTTATTACTAGAATTTATCCCCAATATTCAACCTGCTAAATTCATAAACAATCTAAAAATAGTATCTTCAAGGTTTAAAAAAGACACAACTAATAACAATTTTATATTTCTTTATTCTAGAGTTAAATTTATTAATTTAATTTAAAATCTTTTTAAGACAACTAAAAATGGCCCTAAAATTTTAAATATTTACTTTACTTAAAGTATTTTGAGTTTGATAAAGATAAAAATCAATAAAATACTAGCTCTAAATTTAGAAGATGAATTTTTTTAGTTAAAAAAATGAAAACAATTTTATTGTAGCCAGCCTTTATTCATTAATCAAAGAATATTTTGTCATTTTGCTTGGTTGATTTTAAGATATTAAAAACAAAAAAAAGAGAATATTATATTTTGTCTTTAATAAAAGGATATTATAATTATTAGCTAAATAAAAAATTATTTAGCATAACTTAACTTGGAATTTTATTCTTCTAGAAAAGATAACGCGATAGGAGAAAGGCAAGCTATGAAAGAACTGGTTTGAACATGCAAAACAAAAAAGGTTTTAAGTGATTTTTACACAATAATCAATAATATAGGTTCCTATATGGGAGCTTTATTATTTAAGTAAAGCATTACATCACAATACAAATATATAATACAATATAAATATCATACAATATTATACTTAATATTGTATGATTTGGATAATCATAATAATATTTTCATTGCTGAAAGTTTCATAATATTTTGATTTTTTTAAAAAATCTATTTTTATGTATTTTTGATTAATTTTTTTCAAATTTATTTATTATTTTTTAAATTTTTAGTGCTTTAATATAAGTAATAAGGATCGAATCAATATTGTGTTAATAAGTAAAAATAAAACCACCAACTTTCTTTGTCTAGTTTTGTTTAAACTATATCTAATCTGACTTTAATATTAACTTGAGTAACTAAATTTTTTATTTTCAACTTCTTCAAGCAGCATTATCATTCTTTCTATCTAAATTATCTATTTAAAAGCTTTAGGTGATATATCAATTCTTTTTCTTATTTCATTTTCTAGTTTAAAATCTTGTTTTTTTATTTTTTTCTTATACATTATTAAAGCAATCCTCCCTCTGTTTTTTGTCGAGCCTTTACAGACAATTTTGACGCATCAGATACTCCATTTTTATTCCTCAATCTTGCAATAATACCTTCTTTTAAATTTTCCTTAGCTTCATCAAAAAATTCAGCTGCAGATCTTATCTCTTGTTCTGCAACATCAATCTTAAATATAAGTTTTTCAAGTTCAGCATATTTCTTTAAATTATCTTGCAATTCTCTTAGTTTCTTTATTTTATCTTTATTGTTCTCATAATTTCTCGTTAGCGATGTTTTTTCATTTTAGAATTCACTCATCACATCGTAAAAATTATTTTTTATTAAAGTATATTCACCTTTAAGTGCACACATATCCTCAATTAACCTAGAAAATCCAGAGTCAATATGTTTTTCTATCTCTTTAATTGCTTGAGATGCTTCTTTTTCTTTCTCAGTAAAAGAAATTAAATTCTATTCTTTTATCTCTGCTTTATCTACTCTCTTTTCTTCCTTAGTAGAAGAAAGAAAATCCTTTTCTTTTATTTCTCTTATTTTGGTCATGCCTTGGTATATCAACCTTATTATACAACGCTTCTGGAAGACAACACGGGTTGGGCTCTCTCTACAACAAGACTTGCAGACTTTATAGACTCTAAAACAGATTCTGAAGGGTCTAAGGGATCAGCAATTAAATCCTCCCATCCTCATTTTTCAATTTTTCCCTCAAAATAAGCTAATAACTACTATTTTGCTTTAAAAAAAATAATAAACTGTTTAAAACTGAAAAAATTTCAATATTTATAAATTTTTTCGTTTAATTTCATGTAAAATCTTCATTCTTTGAATTTTATATATTAATATGGAATTTTAACTCCAATTTTAATTATTCTTTAAGTTCATTATAATTTCTTTGTTTTTCACCTTTATTATTATCTTAATTTAATTCCTCGCCTGTATAAATTTTAACTCTTTTATGCAAACCACTATTTCTACAATCTTTAGTTTATTATTCCATTTCATGAGAACTTTTAAGTTCTACAAAAACAGCCATCTATTAGATCATAATCAACAAGTTTTTACTTCAGGCAATTTCTGAATTAGTTTTTATAGTTTTTATTTCTTTATAATAAAAAGAATCTTTAAAAAAAGCAATGTATTGATAAGATCAAAGATGTTAATGAAGTTCATTTTATATTGCTATAAAAAACTAATATTATATGATTCTCTTGATTTAGATGCCTAACTTAATTTAAATGTAAAACAAATTATATTAAATATAAATGCAAATTTATATTTAATATAATCCGCTGTTATCCTCTTGTTTATTTTTCTTAATCACCTTATCCTAATTTTATCAAATTCTATCCTTCTGTATATTTCAATACACATTTTTGCATACTCTCTAACGCTCTCTCTTTAAAATTATCCAACTGCCTAATAAGCTATCATTATTACCATATGGGGTTAACTACAACACCCTCAAAAAAGATACTAGCTGCAAAACTTTTCACAGCCTTCCACCCGAACCAATCAATTTAACCATTTTATGTCTTAATTAATGCATCACTGAAATCAGTTTATCATAAATCTCCCTTTATTCCCTATTTCTACTCATAATAGTTATTTTTCTTTCAATCATATATAATATATATTCTTCTTCTCTTCCATACATATTAGATAAAAATATGCACAAATAAGTATATTATTTAAGCTTTAATCTAACAAAACTCAATAAATAATACACCAAGTTTAAAAATCCCAGTCAATCCTTGGAGAGGAATAAAATTAATATCGTACTTAGAATACTATAAAAATTTTAAAGCTTTAAACAATTCCAATTCTATTTTTTTCAAAAACAATGGCATAAACGTTGATTTAAATATAGGATTATCTCCTGTAAGTATCTCATTTAAAAGCATACTAAGCTTTACTCCTATTGCTTTTTTAAATTTATATACTATATACATAAAATGAAATTGGCATGGATTGAGAAGTTTTTGGATTTAATGGAATTGGTGTGTATATTAAAAATGAAAAATATTTAAATAACATTGAATTTTATTCAGAAATAACAATAGGAATGCGATTCCAATTTGATTTAAACCCTATATCTTTCAAGGAGAATGGACACACATTGTTACAGCTATTGGCAACGATTTTACATACTTAATTAATCCCCATGCAAACAAAGGTCAACTTTGGAACTATAAAGCAAATGACGGTAAAAATATAAATGGCATACTAATGAAACTTTATGCTCTTTTAGCTTATAAAATGTCGATAACCCTTAATGTCATAGGCTTACTTTATGAAGGAAAAACACAAATTGGCGAAGAAAGAAACATAAGCCTATGGAAAAATAAGGGTTGGAGGAAGTTACATTTTTTATCACAATATTTCTATTTTTACTAACTTTAAAGTTATCAAATCTTTAACAGGCTATCCAATTAAAATTATTTACAAACTTTACATAAACAAGTAACACAGTCGGACTGGCTGATATTTTAAAAAGAATTGCAACTGGTAAATGTTATTTTTACTTTAATTCTATTGGAATCTTTGTAAATTATAAATACTAAAACCAATAAACGTAAAATTTAATATCTAAATTGATCATTTGATCATTGTAATTTTTAAAATTATCAATATCCAGAATCTTAACAATTATTATTTATTGTTTCTTTATATACTTATGCAAGTAGGGCTGAGACAATTCATTTGTAATTGAAATGGTCCATATAGTTCTTCTATTCTAAATTGGGAATATCATTTATTTTGTTTTGAGGAATATTCTTTGATAAATCAAAACCTAATATTAATAAAAGTGCTGTTATTTTATGTAACAATCTTTTCAAATTTAGTAGTATATTTGATTATTAAAATTAGGGAAATAGATTTATGAATAAAAATTTATCATTTCATTGTTTATAAAGATTCTTAGTATTTTTTTACTAAAAAAGATTTTTTAAATGAAAATTTTTATAAATATATCTGTTTTAACTAAAGTAACAAAGAATTCTCCACCTATAATTTCTATAAAATTTAGGTGGAGATGAATTTGCTAATAAATAGATTTATTTTAATTTTGAATATACTTTTTGATGATATCAATGGAGGCTTCCTCCAGTAGAGATAAGGCAATAACTTCTAGACCAAAAATAAGGTTTTCAGTAATACTTACCTAAATAAGTAGAATATTTTTTCTTATAAACCTTGAAGATACTATTTTTAGATTGTTTATGAATTTAGCAGGTTGAATATTGGGGATAAATTCTAGTAATAAATGAATATGATCTTTATCATGATTGAATTCATTAAAGGTTACTTTCCATAAAGAATATATATTAAGTATTATTTGGTAAAGATAAGATGAAAGCATATTATTTATGCATTTATGATTATATTTAGTAACTAATGCTAAGTTTTACACTTACTTTAAAGTAAGTGTAAACTCTATGATTTAGATTTAAAAATGAAAAAACCCCTTTTCGGGCATCTTTTCGACATTAAACTAGGCAAAACAAACTTAAGCCTACTAGAAATAATAGGTTAACATTAATCAAACATTAAAGTCAACAAAACTTGAAAATTTATTTATTTCTTTTCTTTTTAGAATTATCATATTTAATTATGATCTCTGATAAAATATCTTTTTTTTTAAAAATCTCTTCTAAAATAAAACAAATTTTTTTAGTATCTTTGTTACAAAAATCATATAATTCATCATTTTTTATTAAAATTCTAATTGGGGTATTTTTTTTATTAATTTGATTCATATCTTCTTGATTTATTTTTAATATTCCTTTTCCTTGTTTTCGTATAGCATGATATATGCTATTAAAACCCACCACCTTAATTTTATCAATAGAAATAATACCTTCCAAAACCTTTTCATAAACTCTTAAATATGTATAAGCTTGAGTTTTTGCAATTACAAAAGATTTTATAAATTGTTCAAAGCTTTTAAAACCATCGTATTTATAAAGTTCTTTTTGCTTAATTTCATATAGAATTTTCATTCTTTGAATTTTATTCTCAATATCATCTTTCAAATTAAGCTTTAGCTGATCCTTTAAATCATTATAAATTATTAAATTTTCATCTTGATTATTATTTAAATTCTGACGTTTATCAATAAAATCTTCAAATCTGTCATTTAAAATGATCTCTTTTTTATTTTCTTTTTTCTCCACTTTGTCCTCTTGTATTTATTTTTTGTTTTAAAATATACATCCTTTTGAATTTAACTATTAATTAAAATCTAAAAAAATAGATTTAAACTAATAATATGAGATAAAAAACATTAGATAAATCTAATACCACTAAATCTGTTTATAAGCATTGACATAAATTAAAATTTATGTCAATGCTTATAACTTTTTGATACAAAAATACTAATAATAAATGAAATCGTTCGGTTCTGAACAATAAAAAAGCTATTTCTATAATCTTTGATTTAAAGATAGTAGTTATAGTAGTAAAAAAAATATATTTTTTTATATTATTTTGATTACTAACACCTTGTGTATTATTTATTATTCTATTTTTAACAGGGTTAATTACAAAACTTAATCCCAGTTATTGAATAACATTAAAATGTTTTTGTCAAAAAATAAAACTCCGCCTTCATTCAAATAAGATTCTTAGATTTAATATTAAACAGGGGGTTGAAATTTATTATTTTATATATTGCAGTCCTTAAATATAAATTAATAGTTAAACACACATTAAGCTAGGAGACAAAAATGAAAGCTATTATAGCTAATTATAACTATCAAATTAATACTCATAAATCCAATAAACTACTTCCAAAAGATTGGAAGCTTAAAAAAATAATTTCGGTTATTACTTGCTTAAATAAAGAATTCGAAAAAAAGTACAATACATCAATGCATAGAATTCATTTTGATTCTGAAAACCTAAAAAAAATTCAAGTGCATCATCAAGGAGATATACTTCGAGTACTTAACTCAAACATAGATAAATAAAATAAAAAAGAAACTACAATTTAACACTTTAAGAATAGATTTAAGATTTTTAATTAAACTAAAAGCATTGGAAAAAAGAATACTAACATTTTCAAATAACTTTGGAAAATTCAAAGGGAAGTTATGTATATACAAAGTGTCACCTATTGCATACAAATTAATTGATTCGCATTTTAGTAATACTAAAGCAGACTTAATTAAGAAAGTAAAAAAAGAAAAAGAACATTTTAAGCTTAAAAATATCACTAAAAATATCACTGTATATAATAAAAAACATATAAATATATATAATAAGAATTCTATAGAAAATTCCTTTTTTTAAAAAAATTAAATCAATAATTTCTAATACAAAAGAACCAATTAAAACATTGAAAAATACTTTATTAAACTATAAAGATTTTAAAAACTATCTAAAATATGAATATGAAGCAAAAGACATTAAAGAATTTTTTCTATCCAAACTAAACTTTTATAAACATAAAATACATTTTATGAGAAAAACCGCTCCTTATAAAACTGATTTTTATATCCTTGCCAGAGAATTCAAAAATACTTATAATAATAAATGGGAAGAAAACAAAATAACTAACTTTTCAGGACATGCTGGAATAATAGCTAATAATATTTTAGAAAATATTTTTAAAAAGGGATTAAACCTTGAGTAGTTTACTTGAAAAACTTAAAATCGAAAAAAGTAATATAGAAAAAAGGATTATTTTTAATAAAATTGAAGAAATAGACACTAGAAAAATATACCACACAAAAATATTTAAACATTTTAGTTGATTTTAGAATTACAAACAAAGGAGAAAGACTTAGGCTTACTTTTCAAAAATTTAATAATGCTGAGGACTTTCTTTTTTTTAATCTTTTTCCTTTAAAAGAAAATGACAAGTTCCTAGAAATAAGATATAGGCATGATAGACTCAATAAACCTTTTTTCCTTAAAAAAGAAAATAATAAAACTTATGCAATAAAAAAACTCTATTATATAGAATTTGCCTTTAAGAATGGCTCTATTAAAGCATATGTTCAATCTTTAAGAACACTTCTAAGAAAAAATAAAGAGGATACTGAATATTATCAGTTAAATTTATCATATCTAAAAAAAATGGAAAAAAAGTATATGAATTTTATAATAAAAGATTAAAAGATGGGGGTGTTATAAATAAATGGATAGAAAAAAACCAATTATAATTACACTGGCAAGCTTAAAAGGAGGGGTTGGGAAAAGCTCACTTTCTATACTTTTTTCGTATATCTTAAAAAAATTGGAAAAAGGGTAATATTAATTGATTTAGATCCACAAAATTCTTTAACTTCTTATTTTAATAAGTATATTTCTAATATTAAAAAATATAATGTTTATGAATTTTTAAAAGGAAATGCCTATTTTATTAAATGTGAAAATAAAATTAATGAATTTATTTCTATAATTCCTTCTTATCCTATTTTAGAAAAATTTAATACAGATGATATAGATTATAAGGAAATTACTCTAGAATTTAGATTAAATAAGGGTACTAAAATTTTTGATTTTGATTACATTATAATAGATACTTCTCCAAGTAGAAATTTCCTTTTAAAGAACGCTTTAAATGTTACAGATCACATTGTAATCCCAGTTCAAGTAGAAAGGTGGTCGATAGAAAGTTTTTCTATTTTAATGGGAACTATCAATAATATTCAAAATATTAAAAATAAAAAATACAATATTTCTATTATAGAAAACCAATTTATTAAAAATAGAAATACCCTAAAGGAGGTTGATAGTGTGCTATATGAATAGTAGATTTAAGCTTGTTGGAGCTATTTTTATAATATAATAATTTAGATTGTTGTGATTGAGTTTTAAAAGTACGAATGATTTAATATAGTTAAGTTTTTGTGATAGATTTAATATGCACGGCGTGTTAACTAAAAAGATGCTTTGTGAATTAGAGTTGTGCTTGATTTCATTTAGTGTTTCTTTAGACTTTGCAATCAAAGAGTAAACAATTCTCAGTTGTTTAGTGGTAATACCAACCCCAAATATCTTTTTTACAACATAATTAATTCTATCTGTTTTTATAGATACTAGTCTATTTTTATCTAGATTTTCAATACATCTGGAAATTTTATTAGAGCAAATTAGGGAATGTTTTTGAATTTGTAAACCGTTGTCCAATATATAAGAAATTGTATCAGATTTGAAATTGTAAGGAGTTTTTATATTTTGATTTTTTAGGTAATTTAAAGGAATTCCAGAGGCCATAATAATTCCAAGTAAATGGTGATTAGTGCTAGAAGAATTGATAAGATGTTCACTAATTAGAATAAATTCATTCGGATTTATTTTGTAAAAATTTTTTTGTTTAGCAAATTTACCTTTTTTTTAAAAAAAAAGTTGCATAAAAACATATAAACATTATATGTCACCCAAGTTCCAAAGGTTACCAACATCTGTACTGATATAATTAACTACCGTATTGCCAACATTTTTTATTCCAGAAAAAGCCCCACTTATACCATTTTTATGCTGTCGGTTATCTTTTTTAAGAAATTACTAAAATTAAAGTTCTTAACCTTAGTAATGATAGTAGAAATGTTGCTAAGTGTCGTACGCAAAACATCATTGGTTAAGTCTTGAAGAGTTTGTTCTATATTGACTAAATCACTTTTAGCTTTTTTAACATCACTAGAAGGATTAAAAATTTTCAAGGATAATAAATCCTTAATGACCCCTTCAATTTCTTGCAGTCTTAATTTCAAATCTCTTCCTTCAATAGTTACGGTTAAAATTGAAAAAGTTTTACTTTATCTAAAACCTAATGATTTTAATTTCGATGTAAATAAGAGAATTTTTGCTTGTATGGTTAATTTATATACAAAAAGGATTCCTATTGAACCTATTATAGTTTTCTCATTTTGAACATCATGATCAATCTCTTTTAAAACATCGCTTATATGTGTTAAATTTTCATTTCTATAAGTTAATTCAGTAGAACTTGCTTTATTTTGTACATTATCAAAAAGCACAAATAAATCTATTGATTTATTTGTAGCATCTTTAATTATAACATTAGCAACACTAAGAGCTTCACGTCTTATGCTATACTCTTTTATAATGTTAGCATGAATTTCTATTATAACTCCTACTGTACTGTACTTAGATATAGTCTTAATATATTCATTTATATCCAAAGCCCCTGAAAACTTGAATAGAATTTTTATCTTTTGAAAGTTCATTGAAAATTATAAAAAATAATCTTATAGAAAGTGGATTTAAAAGTCTTGATAAAATTATACAAGGATTTAATAAATCAGATTTTGTAATAATCGAGGCACGTCCTAGTGTTAGCAAAACACTGCCTTTGCACTTATTATAGTAAATAATATATGTTTTAAAAAACAAAATCGAAGTGTTGGATTTTTTACACTTGAAATGCCAAGTAAGTCTATTGTAAGGAGGCTTATATCACTTAATGCTGAATTGAATATCATAAGATTTATAGTAGCTGAATGAATAAAAATGAACTCATTGCTTATAATAAATCACTTTCTGAACTTAATAATTTATCTCTTTATTGAAAGTACACAAGGTATTCAAATATATGAACTGAAAGCTCAGTCCAGATAAATGAAAAGAATAGCAATGTTGAGATTATTTTTATTGATTATATTAGTTTAATTACTATATCACATAATGATATTCCTCGTTTTGAGCAAGTTGCATTTTTGAGCCGTACTATACGTGTACTTGCTCTTGAGCTTGAAATTACAATAATAGCTTTGTCACAAGTTGCCAGAAGCACAGTGGGTAAGAGCCTAGTTTAGCAACTTTAAGGGAGTCAGGAGCATTAGATCAGGATGCTGACATTGTATTTTTTTACATAAAGAGAATAAGGAATATAAAGAGAATAATAATACTTTAAGTGACGATACAACTGAAGTAAATAAAGGTTGCTAAACATAGAAACGTGGCCACTAGTGCTTTAATCATGGATTTTGTACCTAAATTTACTAAATTTATAGATAGAAAATAATGTTGTAAAAATAATTTCTATACCTATTAATTAATATTGTTTTATTAGCTTCTTAATTTAAAATTAAAGTATTTAAAACAAAAAAAGGAAGTAAATTAAAAAATGTTACTTGGTATTTTAGTAAAAATACACAAAGTATAAAAATCTATATAAGTAGGTTTTATATAGATTTTTATACTTTAATTAAGGATTTTGGTAGTCTAATTGGTATTTGATAACTTTAGTTAGTTATTATAGCAATAAGTTATAAACTTGGAGGTAAACTTTCTGAAATTGATTTAGAATTAGGAAATTTAAAAGAAGATAATAAAAAATTAGATATTAAAGTAGATAACCTAGGCACTAAAGTAGGTACTTTCGGTAAAAGAGTACTAACACTTTAAGTTGAGACTAAAAATTTAGTTACTTCAGTTAATAGAGTTAAAACCAGATTAGATAGAGTTGAAACTAGACTGGACAAAATTGATGATATGATAAATAAATCAAGTGATAAATATATGCTTTTCTTTACCAATAAAGTATTAGACGCGCTTAAAATAGAACGAATGAAATTCTCTATAAAGACAATAGAATATATTTTCTAGAACTTGTACAAAGTATGAATCTTATAGAAAAGAAAGAAAGTACAAAAAAAGAAAATAGAATTATAATATCACTTGGCGTGTAGTGATATTATAATTCTATTTATATTTATTCATTAAATTCTTTAAGATTTTGTATTATTTCGTCAATTTCTTTTTGTACATTAATTGTATAGCTAAGCACTTTTATAACTTTTTCAAGATGTTCAATTTCGTCTTCATTTTCATTAATAATAAGTTCTTTGCCTTTTCTGTACTTTAAGTAGCTTTTAAGCACTTGATAACTCCCAATTTCGTATTCATATACTTCTTTAGCTACATTAGTAAAACAACATGTTGAATTATAGTAAAGTTCTTTTGTGTCTTCTTTATAAGTAATTTTCTCTACAATGCGATTATAGTCTCCAGCGTGATTACCAATACTATTGTTGAGCTTTAAATTATCTTTTAATAAATGAGAATTAATGAGCTTAGTTCCAAGGTTACTAAGCTCTAAAAATGCATCTACATTATTTACAAAAATAATCTTAGGATAGTCTATTTTTAAAAATTCTACGAATTTTTCTCTATAAGTATTTGAGTATAGCACTGCATAGATATAGCCAAATATTTCTTCTGGAGTAAATATTTTATTGTATTTAGTATTAATAAATTCTCTAAAAATATCTTTATTATCCTTTTTATCCTTCTTAAAATTTTCTTTTTTTATATTTTTAAATACACCTTGATTTTCTTTTATATAAAGTGGAAAAAGATAGCATGATTCACTACCCTTATTTGAAACAAAACATTTATCCGAAATTTCAGAAGTAACTAAAGCATGTTTAAAACTATTTGTTGATAAAAGCCTTGTTGTAACAAGTCCTATATTGTCTTCAATTTCTAAAATATGTTCCATTGTTTTATATCTTGGCTCTACTACAACCCCTTTATTTTTAGAATAATAAGTAAATCTATTATCAAATGGTCTATATGATATTTCTTTAACATAACTTTTATTAAAATTGGTATTTTTTAAAAATTTTTGAATTTCTGATAACTTCCAAAACATAGAATCTTTTTCTATATTATATTTGTTCCTTGCATTTTTTTCTGGCAAATATGCAAAATCCCTAAGTTTATCCATAAGGGTATCTTTTGTATAATCAATCGCTATTTTGTCTTTTCTAGTTACTATTCCAACATTAAATTCATTAAAAATATCTATTAAAGATTTTCCTTTATTATAAATATCTTCATTTGATAAATCTTTTTTAATAAAAAAATAATTAGGCTCTTTATAGTCAAGTTTTTCAAAATTAAGATCATAAATATGATTTTTATTTAAAAAATCATATTTATGATCTCTTTTCCCTTTTATACTGCTGTAGTATACATTAGCCAGTTCATTCTTTTTTTCTTTTTCTTTATATTTAGCAAAAATAGCAATTGCAACCCCAGTTTGAATGTCAAATACATTTTCATCTATACTACCATCGTCAGTTTTTTCTTTTTTACGTGAACTACCATGTAGATTAAGGATGTAGATTTCATCAAAAGTGCTTAGCAAATGATGTCTCATGCCTCTAAATGTGATGTTATCAAGGTATCCATTGTTTGTTATAATTCCAAGAAGTCCTTCTTCACTGCCTTTAATAGTTAATAATCCTTCTTTTTTATTGTTCTCTAATTTATTCTCTGCAAATCTAATAAACTTAACATAATCATCATTAAGTGTTTTAGTATTTCTTTCATTTATAGGACTATTTTTTATTTTTTTATAATCATTGACTAAATTCAATATATATTGATTATTATTTTTTGACTCTGCACTATAAGGAGGATTTCCAAGTATTACTAGTATTGGATTACGTTTAATTTCATTTGCTTCTTTAGTCTCTTTTGCAATATCTTTAAAAAAAGAAAAAGAAAAGAATTTCTGATCTGTAATTTCTTTTAGGTCAAGAGTGTTAGTTAAGTACACTTTGAGCTTTGAATCCTTATTAAAGTCAACTTTGCAAACTTCTTTTAAATACTGACTTAATTTAAGGTGTGCTACAGCATAAGGTGCCATTAAATATTCAAAACCATATAAGTTTTTAAGTATATGTAGATTAATATAGTCTTTTTGTCTGCCAGATTTTTCTGGAATTTCCTTTAGTATTATAGTACGAATAACTTCAAGTAAAAATGTACCTGTTCCTGTTGCAAAGTCCAGTACTGTAACTTTTTCTTTATTTGCAATACCATGATTTAACTTAAATTCTTTTTTAAGCATTTCATTTAAACTATTAACAATAAAACTAACAATAGGGCTAGGAGTGTAGTAAACTCCTTTTGCCTTCCTTAAAGATGCATCGTATTTAGCAAGAAAATCTTCATAAAAATAAAGATAGGGATCCTTTGAATTTAAGCTAGAATTAGTAAATGAAAATTCATTAAAAATAAGTTTTGTATCAATATTATTTACTATGCTTATAATGCTTTCTAAAATCCATCTTAAGTAATTAAATTCACTATCTTTATGGATATCTTTAATCAGTTTTATAATGTTTTGTATAAGTGAAAAATTAGTAGGGATAAAGTTTTCAATATTTTTAAAATTAATTTCTATATTTTCTTTACTATTAAGACGAGCAATAAAAAGTCCATATGTAATAGTTTGAGCGATTGAATCTGAAAATTCTGAAATACTAAAATCATCACTATAAATACTTTTTTTAAGTATTCTGCAAGTTGAAACTAAAACATTTAGCTCACCTAGTCCTGATTCATCAATATCTAAATTTAGTTTTTCTTCATTTTCCTTTAAGTTTACTTCAATCTCTTCTTTTAAAGATTTAGTTTTACTTGCAAGTAGGCTAGCTAAAGCTTCAATACTTTTTATTTTTTCAAAATGAGAGTTAAAGAACCCAAATAAAATATTTATAATTTTGGTTAATTTATTTTTATCGAGTTTAGTATCTTCACTATATAGCTCTTCTTTAGTTAGTAAAGACCCTCTTAGTTTAATCTCTTTGTCTTTAATCCATATAAACTCAATATAATTTGTAAGAAGTATACTGCGTGTTATATTTTTGTATTTTTCAATTTGGGAACTTTTTAGTATTTCGTCTAAGTTTTGCCCAACTTTTTTAACTTCAATACACCCTATAGTACCCTGGGTTATATTATGTCTAACAATATAGTCGGGTGATCCAAATCCTTCTTTACTTCGTCTTGGCTCATGCTGAATAGCAATACTTGAGTTTTGATTAATTTTATTAAAATCATTAAGTAAATTTTCTAAATGAGTTCTGTTAGAATACTCTGTTTTTTCTTCTAATTTTGTACTTCTTAGATTAGTTATATATTCTTTTGCCTGTTTGAATAGAGACTCATTATTATTCATTTTTATAAATATAAAAGATATATATTTTAATATCAACTAAACATATATTTGAAAAAACTATTTTTGTTCTTAGCATATAACAAAAATAAAACTTTCTAAGTTTCGATATATTGCTTTAATGTCAGAATTTAATTTTTCAAATTTTTTTAAATTTTCAGTTTTAATATTATTGCTATTACTGCTATTTATAGTAAATTCTATATTATTTTTTTCATTGTCTGTCTAATAATACGATTTTTTCATTAAACATACCAAAAGAGTTTTTAATAATATTCTTAAATATTTCATCTGAATTTTTCGTATCAAAGTTAATTTTAGTTTTAAAAAATTTAAGAAAATCATCGCTTGTATTCTCAATCTCTTTTTTAAATAAACTAAAAATTTGTCTGTATATTTTTTCTTTAATGTAAAAGATCTAGCTTCTTCAATATTTAAAGAATTTCTAGAAAATTTTTCAAGATATTCAAAATCTTCAGATGTTAATTTCTCTAAATTAATAATCATAAAAGGCTCATTATCTAGTGAATTATCTTTACCCAAATGGCATAGAATCTATATTCTATGCCATTTGGGTAATATGCCAAATTTAATTTCATATTTAGAAAAAAGATTATAAAAATAATCTGATAATTGACTAAAATGATTTTAAAGATTTTCTTTATGATGCTTAACTTCTAATAAAATAGTAGGATTTTTATCCTTAGAATAAAGAATATAGACTGCTTTTATTTCATTTTTTCTAGTAACAATAATTTAAACCTCAACTTAAACACATGAAGGATTAGTATGACAATAACCCATTGCATCTAAAAATGGATCAATAAAAAACTGTCTTTTTTTCAGCCTCTATTTTAAGACCATCCTTATGAGTTTGTATTTTTTACTTACATCTTTTATTTTTTCTATAAAATTTATATTTTTTTCTTCATTTAACATATGCAATATATATATTAGCAATATAATTAGAAAATAATTAATTTAAAAATATCACTCGGTATTTAACGATTTTAAGTTTCAGGACTTATTTCCTTATTTTTCCAGTATAAAACTTTTTCTTTTACTATTTTCTTTGCAAAATTTATATAAATCCGCATCATTTGTTCTTCAGTTATACTTGCAGTATTTGTTAGCGCAGTTTTCATAATATTGCCTCTATATGGCCTATTATACACTATTATAGTTAGTGAGGTCTATTTACAGATATAAAGTATAAGTTCTTGCAAGAAAAACCTTTTTGTAATTTACATTTTTAACTTTGAATACTGATTATAGAAGTAGATTATAAGAAAAAAGACCCTTAGCAAAAACTAAGGGTCTTTTTAAAGGTACTGATAGTTCATAATTTAAAAATATATAAATAGTAATTTTTTTATTTATAAAAAGCTCTTCCAAAATTAAGCTAGTCAATTAGAAATTTGCCCTATATATATCATTACACCATCTCTTATAAAATTAAACTTGCAGCGGTTTTATTAGATTTATCTAGATCTCCTTATTGTTTTCCTGTTATATTATCTTTAATTTCTTGCAAAATTTAATACATTGTGTTTTATAGACAATTTCTTTTTTTTAAATGGGTTTATAAAATTTTCTTTTAATCGATAATAATAAATTTTTAATTTTTCTTAATTACTTAATTTTTATAAAACAAATAAAAAAAATTTTATGCTAAAATCATTTTTCTAAAAATTTATTAAAAACTGTCTAATATACTACTATATTATTAAAATTAGAATTACTAGATTTTTTATTTAAACCTTCTAGTTCAGCAATTTTGCTTAAAAAATTATCTTTAATTTCTACCATGTCCAACAAATATCGGTAATTTTTACTTCTTATATATGTTTTATTGAGTTTAATAGCAGTTTAGCTTCTGCTAATTTTATTCGTGGTGATTCGTTTAGTACGTCAAAAAAATAGTTGAAGATTATCTTACTATGTATTACATCATGTCCAATATGATTTTTTATTGCACTAATTAATTCTTAATCCTTTTGTCTGCTTAGAATTTTTAACTAAAATTGATTTTTAATCTCTTGTCATTCTCAGTTTCTATACTATTTTTTCAAGTCATCTCCAAGTCCTTTTAATTCATTTTACATTTTAAGTTATTCTTTATATTTTGGTTTATTTGATTTCTTATTGTATGGGGTTTTAAAGATTTGCATTTTATTTATAAAATCGATGAAGTTTTTGATAACTAAACAGAACATTTGGAAAATATTCTACTTATACATAAATCTTTCTCAAAAATTTAAAAAGTAATAAAAAATTTAGCAATTTAATGTGTATAAAAGGAATGTTTGGAGGAAAATATTTATAACTTGATAATTTTGTAACCACCACCACCACCATCAACTTTCAATTCCACACCTGCTTTTTTCGCAGCATCAACAATCCCTTTCATTCCACCAGCAATCGCCTTAACACTGTCAGCGTCCCCTTTGGTGCCATTATTACCAGCATTAGCAACGTTTCCAATGCTATCACCAGTACCACCATTCTTCTCACCTGCTTTTTAACAGCATCTCCAATTCCTTTTAACCCACTTCTTACGGCCTCCCCTATAATCTCTGTTAAAGCACCCACAGTCTTAGTAACAGCACTCTTAACTGCATTCTTCAATGATTTCTGACCATTCGCACCGCCATCCAAAGCAAACTTTCCACCCTTAGCCATCCCTCTTAGAACAAGAGCAGCAGCAATCGCATCATTCTTCTGCATATTACCAGTAAACGCTCCGGCGTCATCATCATCATCAGCAGCACCAATGGCAGCATCAATTGGATTTGTAGCATCACTAGCCCTAGCACCATTACCATCACCACTAGTCACGATAGCATGCAGTATCTGCTTTCCACTCACCTTACTAACAGCATCAGCTGCTTTCCCAATCGCTGCATCATCAGCATTATCACGACCACCCGCATTAAATAATTTTCCCACATCTTCATTCTCATTCCCACCACCAGCATCAACTTTCAATTCCACACCTGCTTTTTTCGCAGCATCAACAATCCCTTTCATTCCACCAGCAATCGCCTTAACACCGTCAGCGTCCCCTTGTGCGCCATTATTACCAGCAGCAGCAACGTTTCCAATGCTTTCAACACCACCACCACCATTCTTCTCACCTGCTTTTTTCGCAGCATCTATCATCTCTTTTAACCATCCGCTAGTTCCTGTAACAGCACTCTCAACTGCATTCTTCAATGATTTCTGACCATTCGCAGCAGCGCCATCCAAAGCAAACTTTCCACCCTTAGCCATCCCTCTTAGAACAAGAGCAGCAGCAATCGCATCATTCTTCTGCATATTATCACCAAACGCATTGGCGTCATCTCCAGCAGCACCAATGGCAGCATCAATTGGATTTGTAGCCGTACTAGCCCCAGCACCATTACCATCACCACCACTAGTCACGATAGCATGCAGTATCTGCTTTCCACTCACCTTACTAACAGCATCAGCTGCTTTCCCAATCGCTGCATCATTAGCACTAGCACGACCACCCACATTAAATAACTTCCCCACATCCGCATTCTCAGCAGCACCACCACCACCATCAACTTTCAATTCCACACCTGCTTTTTTCGCAGCATCAACAATCCCTTTCATTCCACCAGCAATCGCCTTAACACTGCCAGCGTTCCCTTGTGCGCCATTATTAGCAGCAGCAACGTTTCCAATGCTTTCACCACCACCACCACCATTCTTCTCACCTGCTTTTTTTGCAGCATCTATCATCTCTTTTAACCATTCGCTAGTTCCTTTAACAGCACTCTCAACTGCATTCTTCAATGATGTACCTTTAGCACCGCCAGCCAAAGCAAACTTTCCACCCTTAGCCATCCCTCTTAGAACAAGAGCAGCAGCAATCGCATCATTCTTCTGCATATTACCAACACCAAACGCGGCGTTGTCATCATCAGCAGCACCAATGGCAGAATCAATTGGATTTGTAGCCGTACTAGCCCCAGCACCATTACCATCACTAGTCACGATAGCATGCAGTATCTGCTTTCCACTCACCTTACTAACAGCATCAGCTGCTTTCCCAATCGCTTCATCATTAGCACCAGCACGACCACCCACATTAAATAATTTCCCCGCATCCACATTCTCATTCCCAGCACCACCACCACCAGCATCACCACCAACTTTCAATTCCACACCTGCTTTTTTCGCAGCATCAACAATCCCTTTCATTCCACCAGCAATCGCCTTAACACTGCCAGCGTCCCCTTGTGCGCCATTACTACCAGCAGTAGCAACGTTTCCAATGCTTTCACCAGCACCACCATTCTTCTCACCTGCTTTTTTTGCAGCATCTATCATCTCTTTTAACCATTCGCTAGTTCCTGTAACAGCACTCTCAACTGCATTCTTCAATGATGTACCATTCGCACCGCCAGCCAAAGCAAACTTTCCATCCTTAGCCATCCCTCTTAGAACAAGAGCAGCAGCAATCGCATCATTCTTCTGCATATTACCAGTAAACGCTCCGGCGGCGTCATCTCCAGCAGCACCAATGGCAGCATCAATTGGATTTTTAGCCGCACTAGCCTTAGCACCACCACCATCACCACTAGTCACGATAGCATGCAGTATCTGCTTTCCACTCACCTTACTAACAGCATCAGCTGCTTTCCCAATCGCTTCATCATTAGCATCATTATTACCACCCGCATTAAATAATTTTCCCGCATCCACATTCCCAGCAGCACCAGCACCAGCATCAACTTTCAATTCCACACCTGCTTTTTTCGCAGCATCAACAATCCCTTTCATTCCACCAGCAATCGCCTTAACACTGTCAGCGTCCCCTTTGGCGCCATTATTACCAGCATTAGCAACGTTTCCAATGCTATCACCAGTACCACCATTCTTCTCACCTGCTTTTTAACAGCATCTCCAATTCCTTTTAACCCACTTCTTACGGCCTCCCCTATAATCTCTGTTAAAGCACCCACAGTCTTAGTAACAGCACTCTTAACTGCATTCTTCAATGATTTCTGACCATTCGCACCGCCATCCAAAGCAAACTTTCCACCCTTAGCCATCCCTCTTAGAACAAGAGCAGCAGCAATCGCATCATTCTTCTGCATATTACCAGTAAACGCTCCGGCGTCATCATCATCATCAGCAGCACCAATGGCAGCATCAATTGGATTTGTAGCATCACTAGCCCTAGCACCATTACCATCACCACTAGTCACGATAGCATGCAGTATCTGCTTTCCACTCACCTTACTAACAGCATCAGCTGCTTTCCCAATCGCTGCATCATCAGCATTATCACGACCACCCGCATTAAATAATTTTCCCACATCTTCATTCTCATTCCCACCACCAGCATCAACTTTCAATTCCACACCTGCTTTTTTCGCAGCATCAACAATCCCTTTCATTCCACCAGCAATCGCCTTAACACCGTCAGCGTCCCCTTGTGCGCCATTATTACCAGCAGCAGCAACGTTTCCAGTGCTTTCAACACCACCACCACCATTCTTCTCACCTGCTTTTTTTGCAGCATCTATCATCTCTTTTAACCATCCGCTAGTTCCTGTAACAGCACTCTCAACTGCATTCTTCAATGATTTCTGACCATTCGCAGCAGCGCCATCCAAAGCAAACTTTCCACCCTTAGCCATCCCTCTTAGAACAAGAGCAGCAGCAATCGCATCATTCTTCTGCATATTATCACCAAACGCATTGGCGTCATCTCCAGCAGCACCAATGGCAGCATCAATTGGATTTGTAGCCTCACTAGCCCCAGCACCATTACCATCACCACCACTAGTCACGATAGCATGCAGTATCTGCTTTCCACTCACCTTACTAACAGCATCAGCTGCTTTCCCAATCGCTGCATCATTAGCACTAGCACGACCACCCACATTAAATAACTTCCCCACATCCGCATTCTCAGCAGCACCACCACCACCATCAACTTTCAATTCCACACCTGCTTTTTTCGCAGCATCAACAATCCCTTTCATTCCACCAGCAATCGCCTTAACACTGCCAGCGTTCCCTTGTGCGCCATTATTAGCAGCAGCAACGTTTCCAATGCTTTCACCACCACCACCACCATTCTTCTCACCTGCTTTTTTTGCAGCATCTATCATCTCTTTTAA
Organism: Borreliella americana; assembly: GCF_032595795.2. Lineage (NCBI taxonomy): Bacteria > Pseudomonadati > Spirochaetota > Spirochaetia > Spirochaetales > Borreliaceae > Borreliella > Borreliella americana. Next base: position 52,431 of record NZ_CP179252.1, read on the forward strand.
CCATTCGCTAGTTCCTGTAACAGCACTCTCAACTGCATTCTTCAATGATGTACCTTTAGCACCGCCAGCCAAAGCAAACTTTCCACCCTTAGCCATCCCTCTTAGAACAAGAGCAGCAGCAATCGCATCATTCTTCTGCATATTACCAACACCAAACGCGGCGTTGTCATCATCAGCAGCACCAATGGCAGAATCAATTGGATTTGTAGCCGTACTAGCCCCAGCACCATTACCATCACTAGTCACGATAGCATGCAGTATCTGCTTTCCACTCACCTTACTAACAGCATCAGCTGCTTTCCCAATAGCTTCATCATTAGCACCAGCACGACCACCCACATTAAATAATTTCCCCGCATCCACATTCTCATTCCCAGCACCACCACCACCAGCATCACCACCAACTTTCAATTCCACACCTGCTTTTTTCGCAGCATCAACAATCCCTTTCATTCCACCAGCAATCGCCTTAACACTGCCAGCGTCCCCTTGTGCGCCATTACTACCAGCAGTAGCAACGTTTCCAATGCTTTCACCAGCACCACCATTCTTCTCACCTGCTTTTTTTGCAGCATCTATCATCTCTTTTAACCATTCGCTAGTTCCTGTAACAGCACTCTCAACTGCATTCTTCAATGATGTACCATTCGCACCGCCAGCCAAAGCAAACTTTCCATCCTTAGCCATCCCTCTTAGAACAAGAGCAGCAGCAATCGCATCATTCTTCTGCATATTAACACCAAACGCATTGGCGTCATCTTCATCAGCACCAATGGCAGCATCAATTGGATTTGTAGCCGCACTAGCCTTAGCACCACCACCATCACCACTAGTCACGATAGCATGCAGTATCTGCTTTCCACTCACCTTACTAACAGCATCAGCTGCTTTCCCAATCGCTTCATCATTAGCACCAGCACCATTACGACCACCCACATTAAATAACTTCCCCGCATCCACATTCCCAGCAGCACCAGCACCAGCATCAACTTTCAATTCCACACCTGGCTTTTTTCGCAGCATCAACAATCCCTTTCATTCCACCAGCAATCGCCTTAACACTGTCAGCGTTCCCTTGTGCGCCATTACTATCAGCATCAGCAACGTTTCCAATGCTTTCACCACCACCACCACCACTCTTCTCACCTGCTTTTTTTGCAGCATCTATCATCTCTTTTAACCATCCGCTAGTTCCTGTAACAGCACTCTCAACTGCATTCTTCAATGATTTCTGACCATTCGCAGCGTTAGCCAAAGCAAACTTTCCACCCTTAGCCATCCCTCTTAGAACAAGAGCAGCAGCAATCGCATCATTCTTCCGCATATTATCACCAAACGCATTGTTGTCATTACCATCACCACCAATGGCAGCATCAATTGGATTTGTAGCCGTACTAGCCTTAGCACCATTACCATCACCACTAGTCACGATAGCATGCAGTATCTGCTTTCCACTCACCTTACTAACAGCATCAGCTGCTTTCCCAATCGCTGCATCATCAGCATTATCATGACCACCCACATTAAATAACTTCCCCGCATTCGCATTCCCACCATCACCACCATCACCAGCATCAACTTTCAATTCCACACCTGCTTTTTTCGCAGCATCAACAATCCTTTTCATTCCACCAGCAATCGCCTTAACACTGCCAGCGTCCCCTTTGGCGCCATTATTACCAGCAGTAGCAACGTTTCCAATGCTTTCAACACCACCACCACCACTCTTCTCGCCTGCTTTTTTCGCAGCATCTATCATCTCTTTTAACCATCCGCTAGTTCCTGTAACAGCACTCTCAACTGCATTCTTCAATGATTTCTGACCATTCGCACCGGCAGCCAAAGCAAATTTTCCATCCTTAGCCATCCCTCTTAGAACAAGAGCAGTAGCAATCGCATCATTCTTCTGCATATTACCAGTAAACGCTCCGGCGGCGTCATTTTCAGCAGCACCAATGGCAGCATCAATTGGATTTGTAGCATCACTAGCCCTAGCACCATTACCATCACCACTAGTCACGATAGCATGCAGTATCTGCTTTCCACTCACCTTACTAACAGCATCAGCTGCTTTCCCAATCGCTGCATCATCAGCATTATCACGACCACCCGCATTAAATAATTTTCCCACATCTTCATTCTCATTCCCACCACCAGCATCAACTTTCAATTCCACACCTGCTTTTTTCGCAGCATCAACAATCCCTTTCATTCCACCAGCAATCGCCTTAACACCGTCAGCGTCCCCTTGTGCGCCATTATTACCAGCAGCAGCAACGTTTCCAGTGCTTTCAACACCACCACCACCATTCTTCTCACCTGCTTTTTTTGCAGCATCTATCATCTCTTTTAACCATCCGCTAGTTCCTGTAACAGCACTCTCAACTGCATTCTTCAATGATTTCTGACCATTCGCAGCAGCGCCATCCAAAGCAAACTTTCCACCCTTAGCCATCCCTCTTAGAACAAGAGCAGCAGCAATCGCATCATTCTTCTGCATATTATCACCAAACGCATTGGCGTCATCTCCAGCAGCACCAATGGCAGCATCAATTGGATTTGTAGCCGTACTAGCCCCAGCACCATTACCATCACCACCACTAGTCACGATAGCATGCAGTATCTGCTTTCCACTCACCTTACTAACAGCATCAGCTGCTTTCCCAATCGCTGCATCATTAGCACTAGCACGACCACCCACATTAAATAACTTCCCCACATCCGCATTCTCAGCAGCACCACCACCACCATCAACTTTCAATTCCACACCTGCTTTTTTCGCAGCATCAACAATCCCTTTCATTCCACCAGCAATCGCCTTAACACTGCCAGCGTCCCCTTTGGCGCCATTACTATTAGCAGCAGCAACGTTTCCAATGCTATCAACACCACCACCACTCTTCTCACCTGCTTTTTTTGCAGCATCTATCATCTCTTTTAACCATTCGCTAGTTCCTGTAACAGCACTCTCAACTGCATTCTTCAATGATGTACCTTTAGCAGCGTTAGCCAAAGCAAACTTTCCATCCTTAGCCATCCCTCTTAGAACAAGAGCAGCAGCAATCGCATCATTCTTCTGCATATTACCAGCACCAAACGCGGCGTTGTCATCATCAGCAGCACCAATGGCAGAATCAATTGGATTTGTAGCCGTACTAGCCCCAGCACCATTACCATCACTAGTCACGATAGCATGCAGTATCTGCTTTCCACTCACCTTACTAACAGCATCAGCTGCTTTCCCAATCGCTTCATCATTAGCACCAGCACGACCACCCACATTAAATAATTTCCCCGCATCCACATTCTCATTCCCAGCACCACCACCACCAGCATCACCACCAACTTTCAATTCCACACCTGCTTTTTTCGCAGCATCAACAATCCCTTTCATTCCACCAGCAATCGCCTTAACACTGTCAGCGTTCCCTTGTGCGCCATTACTATCAGCAGTAGCAACGTTTCCAATGCTTTCACCAGCACCACCATTCTTCTCACCTGCTTTTTTTGCAGCATCTATCATCTCTTTTAACCATTCGCTAGTTCCTGTAACAGCACTCTCAACTGCATTCTTCAATGATTTCTGACCATTCGCACCGCCATCCAAAGCAAACTTTCCACCCTTAGCCATCCCTCTTAGAACAAGAGCAGCAGCAATCGCATCATTCTTCTGCATATTAACACCAAACGCATTGTTGTCATTACCATCAGCACCAATGGCAGCATCAATTGGATTTTTAGCCGCACTAGCCTTAGCACCACCACCATCACCACTAGTCACGATAGCATGCAGTATCTGCTTTCCACTCACCTTACTAACAGCATCAGCTGCTTTCCCAATCGCTTCATCATTAGCATCATTATTACCACCCGCATTAAATAATTTTCCCGCATCCACATTCCCAGCAGCACCAGCACCAGCATCAACTTTCAATTCCACACCTGGCTTTTTTCGCAGCATCAACAATCCCTTTCATTCCACCAGCAATCGCCTTAACACTGTCAGCGTTCCCTTGTGCGCCATTACTATCAGCATCAGCAACGTTTCCAATGCTTTCACCACCACCACCACTCTTCTCACCTGCTTTTTTTGCAGCATCTATCATCTCTTTTAACCATCCGCTAGTTCCTGTAACAGCACTCTCAACTGCATTCTTCAATGATTTCTGACCATTAGCAGCGTTAGCCAAAGCAAACTTTCCACCCTTAGCCATCCCTCTTAGAACAAGAGCAGCAGCAATCGCATCATTCTTCCGCATATTATCACCAAACGCGGCGTCGTCATTACCATCAGCACCACCAATGGCAGCATCAATTGGATTTGTAGCCGTACTAGCCTTAGCACCATTACCATCACCACTAGTCACGATAGCATGCAGTATCTGCTTTCCACTCACCTTACTAACAGCATCAGCTGCTTTCCCAATCGCTGCATCATCAGCATTATCATGACCACCCACATTAAATAACTTCCCCGCATCCGCATTACCATCACCACCATCACCAGCATCAACTTTCAATTCCACACCTGCTTTTTTCGCAGCATCAACAATCCTTTTCATTCCACCAGCAATCGCCTTAACACTGCCAGCGTCCCCTTTGGCGCCATTATTACCAGCAGTAGCAACGTTTCCAATGCTTTCACCACCACCACCACTCTTCTCGCCTGCTTTTTTCGCAGCATCTATCATCTCTTTTAACCATCCGCTAGTTCCTGTAACAGCACTCTCAACTGCATTCTTCAATGATGTACCATTCGCACCGGCAGCCAAAGCAAATTTTCCATCCTTAGCCATCCCTCTTAGAACAAGAGCAGTAGCAATCGCATCATTCTTCTGCATATTACCAGTAAACGCTCCGGCGGCGTCATTTTCAGCAGCACCAATGGCAGCATCAATTGGATTTGTAGCCTTACTAGCCCCAGCACCATTACCATCACCACTAGTCACGATAGCATGCAGTATCTGCTTTCCACTCACCTTACTAACAGCATCAGCTGCTTTCCCAATCGCTGCATCATCAGCATTCCCATTACCACCCACATTAAATAACTTCCCCACATCCACATTCTCATTCCCAGCACCACCAGCACCAGCATCAACTTTCAATTCCACACCTGCTTTTTTCGCAGCATCAACAATCCCTTTCATTCCACCAGCAATCGCCTTAACACTGCCAGCGTCCCCTTGTGCGCCATTATTACCAGCAGCAGCAACGTTTCCAATGCTTTCACCAGCATCACCATTCTTCTCACCTGCTTTTTAACAGCATCTCCAATTCCTTTTAACCCACTTCTTACGGCCTCCCCTATAATCTCTGTTAAAGCACCCACAGTCTTAGTAACAGCACTCTCAACTGCATTCTTCAATGATGTACCATTCGCACCGATAGCCAAAGCAAACTTTCCACCCTTAGCCATCCCTCTTAGAACAAGAGCAGCAGCAATCGCATCATTCTTCTGCATATTACCACCAAACGCTCCGTTGGCGTCATTATCAGTAGCACCAATGGCAGCATCAATTGGATTTGTAGCCGCACTAGCCTTAGCACCACCACCATCACCACTAGTCACGATAGCATGCAGTATCTGCTTTCCACTCACCTTACTAACAGCATCAGCTGCTTTCCCAATCGCTTCATCATTAGCACCATCATGACCACCCGCATTAAATAATTTCCCCGCATCCGCATTCTCAGCAGCACCACCACCAGCATCACCATCAACTTTCAATTCCACACCTGCTTTTTTCGCAGCATCAACAATCCCTTTCATTCCACCAGCAATCGCCTTAACACTGTCAGCGTCCCCTTTGGCGCCATTATTATCAGCAGCAGCAACGTTTCCAATGCTTTCACCACCACCACCACTCTTCTCGCCTGCTTTTTTCGCAGCATCTATCATCTCTTTTAACCATCCGCTAGTTCCTGTAACAGCACTCTCAACTGCATTCTTCAATGATTTCTGACCATTCGCAGCGCCATCCAAAGCAAACTTTCCACCCTTAGCCATCCCTCTTAGAACAAGAGCAGCAGCAATCGCATCATTCTTCTTCATATTATCAACACCAAACGCTCCGTTGGCGTTGTCATCATCAGCAGCACCAATGGCAGCATCAATTGGATTTGTAGCCTCACTAGCCTTAGCACCATTACCACCATCACCACTAGTCACGATAGCATGCAGTATCTGCTTTCCACTCACCTTACTAACAGCATCAGCTGCTTTCCCAATCGCTGCATCATTAGCATTATCATTACCACCCATATTAAATAACTTCCCCGCATCCGCATCCGCATTCTCAGCACCACCACCAGCATCAACTTTCAATTCCACACCTGCTTTTTTCGCAGCATCAACAATCCCTTTCATTCCACCAGCAATCGCCTTAACACTGTCAGCGTCCCCTTTGGCGCCATTATTACCAGCAGTAGCAACGTTTCCAATGCTTTCACCACCACCACCACTCTTCTCACCTGCTTTTTTCGCAGCATCTATCATCTCTTTTAACCATCCGCTAGTTCCTGTAACAGCACTCTCAACTGCATTCTTCAATGATTTCTGACCATTCGCAGCACCGGCAGCCAAAGCAAACTTTCCATCCTTAGCCATCCCTCTTAGAACAAGAGCAGCAGCAATCGCATCATTCTTCTGCATATTACCAGTAAACGCTCCGGCGGCGTCATTATCATCAGCACCAATGGCAGCATCAATTGGATTTGTAGCCGCACTAGCCTTAGCACCACCACCATCACCACTAGTCACGATAGCATGCAGTATCTGCTTTCCACTCACCTTACTAACAGCATCAGCTGCTTTCCCAATCGCTGCATCATCAGCACCAGCACCATTACGACCACCCGCATTAAATAATTTCCCCGCATCCGCATTTCCAGCACCACCATCACCATCAACTTTCAATTCCACACCTGCTTTTTTCGCAGCATCAACAATCCCTTTCATTCCACCAGCAATCGCCTTAACACTGTCAGCGTTCCCTTGTGCGCCATTATTACCAGCAGTAGCAACGTTTCCAATGCTTTCACCAGCATCACCACTCTTCTCACCTGCTTTTTTTGCAGCATCTATCATCTCTTTTAACCATCCGCTAGTTCCTGTAACAGCACTCTCAACTGCATTCTTCAATGATTTCTGACCATTAGCACCGATAGCCAAAGCAAACTTTCCATCCTTAGCCATCCCTCTTAGAACAAGAGCAGCAGCAATCGCATCATTCTTCTGCATATTATCACCAAACGCATTGTCGTCATCATCAGCAGCACCAATGGCAGCATCAATTGGATTTGTAGCCTCACTAGCCTTAGCACCATCACCATCACCACTAGTCACGATAGCATGCAGTATCTGCTTTCCACTCACCTTACTAACAGCATCAGCTGCTTTCCCAATCGCTGCATCATCAGCACCATTATTACCACCCGCATTAAATAATTTTCCCGCATCCGCATTCTCAGCACCACCACCACCAGCATCACCATCAACTTTCAATTCCACACCTGCTTTTTTCGCAGCATCAACAATCCCTTTCATTCCACCAGCAATCGCCTTAACACTGCCAGCGTTCCCTTGTGCGCCATTATTATTAGCAGCAGCAACGTTTCCAATGCTTTCACCACCACCACCATTCTTCTCACCTGCTTTTTTCGCAGCATCTATCATCTCTTTTAACCATCCGCTAGTTCCTGTAACAGCACTCTCAACTGCATTCTTCAATGATTTCTGACCATTAGCACCGTTAGCCAAAGCAAACTTTCCATCCTTAGCCATCCCTCTTAGAACAAGAGCAGCAGCAATCGCATCATTCTTCTTCATATTATTACCAGTAAACGCTCCGTCGGCGTCATCATCAGCAGCACCAATGGCAGCATCAATTGGATTTGTAGCCGCACTAGCCCTAGCACCATTACCATCACCACTAGTCACGATAGCATGCAGTATCTGCTTTCCACTCACCTTACTAACAGCATCAGCTGCTTTCCCAATCGCTGCATCATTAGCATTCCCACGACCACCCACATTAAATAACTTTCCCGCATTCTCATTCCCACCACCAGCATCAACTTTCAATTCCACACCTGCTTTTTTCGCAGCATCAACAATCCCTTTCATTCCACCAGCAATCGCCTTAACACTGCCAGCGTTCCCTTGTGCGCCATTATTATTAGCATCAGCAACGTTTCCAATGCTTTCACCACCACCACCATTCTTCTCACCTGCTTTTTTCGCAGCATCTATCATCTCTTTTAACCATCCGCTAGTTCCTGTAACAGCACTCTCAACTGCATTCTTCAATGATTTCTGACCATTAGCAGCGCCAGCCAAAGCAAACTTTCCACCCTTAGCCATCCCTCTTAGAACAAGAGCAGCAGCAATCGCATCATTCTTCTGCATATTATCACCAAACGCATTGTTGTCATCATCAGCACCACCAATGGCAGCATCAATTGGATTTGTAGCCTTACTAGCCTTAGCACCATTACCACCACCACTAGTCACGATAGCATGCAGTATCTGCTTTCCACTCACCTTGCTAACAGCATCAGCTGCTTTCCCAATCGCTTCATCATTAGCACCATCATGACCACCCACATTAAATAACTTCCCCGCATTCTCATTCCCATCACCAGCACCAGCATCAACTTTCAATTCCACACCTGCTTTTTTCGCAGCATCAACAATCCCTTTCATTCCACCAGCAATCGCCTTAACACTGCCAGCGTCCCCTTTGGCGCCATTATTACCAGCATCAGCAACGTTTCCAATGCTTTCACCACCACCACTACTCTTCTCACCTGCTTTTTTCGCAGCATCAACAATCCCTTTCATTCCACCAGCAATCGCCTTAACACTGCCAGCGTCCCCTTGTGCGCCATTATTACCAGCAGTAGCAACGTTTCCAATGCTTTCACCAGCGCCACCACTCTTCTCACCTGCTTTTTTCGCAGCATCAACAATCCCTTTCATTCCACCAGCAATCGCCTTAACACTGCCAGCGTTCCCTTGTGCGCCATTATTACCAGCATCAGCAACGTTTCCAATGCTATCAACACCACCACCACTCTTCTCACCTGCTTTTTTTGCAGCATCTATCATCTCTTTTAACCATCCGCTAGTTCCTTTAACAGCACTCTCAACTGTATTCTCAACAATATCTTCATTGTCTTTGGTTAATTTTTCAAGACTTTTTGCTGTTTCTTCTAGTTTTTTTGCGATAGCATCAAAGTAATTTTTTACATCGGATTTTTTTGGATCTGCTTTAAATCCTAATATATCGGTAATTAAACCGCCAAAAGAACTAAACACATCAATAAATCCATTTCCCAGTTTAATAATTGACTGATAAAATTTATTTACTGTGTCGTCCTTACTGGTAGTTTTTCCTGCATCACTTTTACAGTTTGTAAAAGCAATAAGGGTTGCTAATAGTATTGCACTTGAACTTTTTCTCATATGTTGTCTCCTTTATGAATTACTTTTTTGTGGAAAGGAAGGGGAATCAAGTTTTAAGTTGATACTAGTAAAGTATTGATTCAATCAGTTTTTTGAGATTTAGTTTTTATTTTATATATTTTTTGTTCAAACACATATCACTTTGCCATTGTAAAATCTTTTTATTTTTATTTAGGGATTAGACTGGAAATATTCATTTCAATGTAAATGAGGATAATTTTTAAAAAATAAAAATTAATAAGCTTTTTTAAATCAATTTAATTTATATTCCTTTTTGGAAATTGCTTTTCATTTGTCCTATGTAAATTTGTGATGATTGGTCTGGGTGACGATTGGATGACTGACTGCGTGTACTCAAAAAAAACAATTTAACAAGTGTATGTTTTAAAAAATTAATCACAGCTTCTTACCATTATTCTTAGATCTAAGAATAATGGTAAGAAGCTGTGATTAATTTTTTAAAACATACACTTGTTAAATTGTTTTTTTTGAGTTAAAATAATATTTTATATCTTTCATAAAGGAGACAACATATGAGAAAAAGTTCAAGTGCAATACTATTAGCAACCCTTATTGCTTTTACAAACTGTAAAAGTGATGCAGGAAAAACTACCAGTAAGGACGACACAGTAAATAAATTTTATCAGTCAATTATTAAACTGGGAAATGGATTTATTGATGTGTTTAGTTCTTTTGGCGGTTTAATTACCGATATATTAGGATTTAAAGCAGATCCAAAAAAATCCGATGTAAAAAATTACTTTGATGCTATCGCAAAAAAACTAGAAGAAACAGCAAAAAGTCTTGAAAAATTAACCAAAGACAATGAAGATATTGTTGAGAATACAGTTGAGAGTGCTGTTACAGGAACTAGCGGATGGTTAAAAGAGATGATAGATGCTGCGAAAAAAGCAGGTGAGAAGAATGGTGATGCTGGTGAAAGCATTGGAAACGTTGCTGCTGCTGGTAATAATGGCGCACAAGGGGACGCTGGCAGTGTTAAGGCGATTGCTGGTGGAATGAAAGGGATTGTTGATGCTGCGAAAAAAGCAGGTGTGGAATTGAAAGTTGATGGTGGTGGTGGTGCTGGGAATGTGGATGTGGGGAAGTTATTTAATGTGGGTGGTCATGCTGGTGCTAATGATGCAGCGATTGGGAAAGCAGCTGATGCTGTTAGTAAGGTGAGTGGAAAGCAGATACTGCATGCTATCGTGACTAGTGGTGATGGTGGTGGTGCTAAGGCTAGTGCGGCTACAAATCCAATTGATGCTGCCATTGGTGCTGATGGTAATGACGCCAACGGAGCGTTTGGTGATAATATGCAGAAGAATGATGCGATTGCTGCTGCTCTTGTTCTAAGAGGGATGGCTAAGGGTGGAAAGTTTGCTTTGGATGGCGGTGCGAATGGTCAGAAATCATTGAAGAATGCAGTTGAGAGTGCTGTTACTAAGACTGTGGGTGCTTTAACAGAGATTATAGGGGAGGCCGTAAGAAGTGGGTTAAAAGGAATTGGAGATGCTGTTAAAAAGCAGGGTAACGGGGGGCCTGAGAACAAAGCCCCAAAGGGCAACCAGGGCCAGAAACAATCTGAATCCAACTCATAACTGTATTTCCCTAACACGATTGAAAGAAGTAGAACTACCGGTACAGATATAGCTTAACACTCTGGACCGGCAGTTCCATAAATTACTATATGGTAGCATTAAACTAATACTAAAAGATAATAAACT
>NZ_CP179253.1:0-31745 GCF_032595795.2 Borreliella americana
ATATATATAGCTAATAGTATAGATATTTTTATCTTCCCTTAAAAGTCATAACTTTACCTATAAAAGGCAAAACTTTAACAGAGAAAGAGCAAATTTTAATTTTTTTGCTCTTTCTACATAAACTCGCATAATGGCATTATCTATTCTCCAATATCATAAAATCAAACATTAATCTACAATTTTTTAGGATAGTATTTTGCTTAAGCTTTGTTTTACTAGCCTTCCCTAGTAAGGCCTTATATCCAGGAAATTTCCAATTTTAGAAAATTTATTATACAAACTCTATACTTATAATCCTATTCCAACTAAGCTACATTTATACAATATAGAATTGTATTCTAGATGCTTCAATATAAATTCTCATATGTACTAGAAAAAATATAGTATTTTTACCTAGCTCTATCTTTGCATTTCATCAACTTTAAAAGAATTTATAGTATATTGACATTATTATTATTAAGTTGATAACTTTAATCCATTTGCATTTATTAAAGAAACACTTGAAAGAATAGCAAAGGGCTATTGAAGTTAGAATTCTGGAAATGAACACAAGGTTCAAAACAAGAAAGCATAAAAGTGTATGCCTGAAATCTCTAATAACAAGATGCTGTTGTTAGAGATTTTTTGAAATTCAAAATGATCAAAGAAGTGCCACTTTTAAACTTTATATAATCAATCTACAATTACATAATTGTGCTAATTGCCTTTTTACTAAAACTATTTCTTCTATAATGATATCGAAACATCAGCATATGTTTGTTAATAATTTTTTTATTTCTTTTATAAGAATCATGATAACTTCAATAAAAGTTCCCATTTTGGTTATAAAATCCAACATAAATATCTTATTTAGCTTTTCTTACATTCATAGTATTTGAAAATAATTTTAATAAATTCACCAGTATGGATCTTCGTACAGCTAAGTTGATACTACTTACAAGGAGGCTAACTAACCTTACATTTTGATATTAACCACTTTCATTAAAATAAAAATATATGACATTTCTGTAATCAGCATATAAAATTTAAAAATTTCCTAAATTAATAAACAATTTCAAGTTTTAATATTACCAAAAACCTTACTTAGCACACTTATATCATATAATCAATATAGATATTTCTAGTATCGCTTTAATAAAAGATAAAAAACTTAATAATATTGTTAATAATCTCTAGATAAAAAAAATAATACTTGAGGCCAATATAAAAAATCTACAACCCACATAAAGGAAAAATACTACAAAACTCTCTTTATCTACTAAATTAAGTCTATTAATATAAACAAAAAATCAATATTTTCACTTGATATTTTTTAAAAAATGGGTTAATTCTTCTCTTTTTTTTTATTAATACAAGCTCATCAAAGCCCAAACCAAAAACACTAAGTAGAAATTAAATCTTTAATATAAAATAAGTTTAATATTATTTGACAACATTATTAAATTATAATATTATTATTTTGTAATAATATTATAATTTAATAATTCAAATTTATAAGGAGAATGTTTTGAAAAAAACTAAATTAAACATCATTAAACTTAAAATTATTGCAGCAATATCAACTTCAATTTGCATATCATGCACACCTCTTGGCAAAGTTAATCCAAACAAGCAAAGCAGCCGTACCACCCCTAGAAATCCCCAAAAAACAAAAAGCCTTAATAATTCAGAAAACCTGGCAGAAAATTCAACAAAAAATCCAGCAGAAAATAATCAAAATCTCAAAAAGGAATATCAAAATCCAAAATATTCAAATCAAAGTCCTCAAGGAAAAATCACAATCTCAAAATTAGACAAAATTGGTAAAGATCTGAAAGTTCAAGAAAAACAAGAAGATATACAAATAGCTAACATTGATGCACAATATGATTTCCTAGAAACTTTTAAACTTCAACGACATGATGTTTTTATGCACCGTGAAAAAATGAAATTAAAAAGAATAATTTACTCATCCCTAAATTATGAAAAAGAAAAAATATTAACATTAAAAGAAATCCTTGAAAAACTTGATAAAAATTTCAAGAACCGACGAATAGCTGGTAAATTTCTAGAAACAGCTAAAAATATTCAACTTCAAATAGAAGACACGCATTTAAAAAAAATACAAGATGCATTACACACTCTAAGCAAAGAAAAAGCCGAAGAGTTACTACAACACATAGAACTTGATTTAAAGATAAGGCAAAATTTTGCAAAAACCCTAAACTCAACCATTGATGCTTATAGTAAAGATTCCAACAACCTTAAAACCAATGTAGAAAATCTAGCAACTCACATAAAGGATAAATACTACGAAGTTCTTTATCTACTAAATTAAATCTATTAATCTAAACAAAAAAATAATATATGCTGCACTTGGTATTTTTTTAAAAGAAAAGTTAATTCTTCTCTTTTTTATTCATACAATCTAAGCCTAAACCAAAAACACTAAGTAGAAATTAAATCTTTAATATCAAATGAGTTTTATATTATTTGATAATATATATAATAATTTAATAATATTAAACTCAACATTATTACAGCAATATTAACTTCAATTTGCATATCATGTGCGCCTCTTGACAATGCTGATCCAAACAAACTAAACAGTCGTACCACTCCTAAAAATCTAAAAAAACAAATAGCTACACCAATTAAGAAAATCCAGCAAAAAATTCAACATTTTGATGTAATACCGACAAGCATTCTAGAGACCACAATCGTATTGTAGATAAAATTACTTATAAAGAAGATAAAAAAACTTTATCATAGCTCAATATGCTGCTGCCTTAAAGTTCTCAATTTTTTGATTCAATTCCCAAGAAATGTCACTTATTTTTGCAAAATCTTCCAATTTAGTTTTTACTATTTAATACTATTTTAAATGCCTTCCTACAACCAATGACAAATTGTAATGAAGCATGATAATCAAAAATATTCTCTTTTTTATTTTCTTGATAACAACTTGAGAAAGCCCATCTGCTGTTTATTTAATTAAACCATTCAATTTTCTACTCTTTATCACAAATTGCAAAACGCCTACTATTTTTTATAAATCAATAACTATCTAATTTAATGCAAGTATCTTATCTCATGTCTTCTTCATTGAATTTTTAAATGGGTTGCCAAAAACTTGATATACCATTATAAAAATTACAAAAAATCAATAAAAATTAACCAGAACTCTCTACTATAAAAGCAAAAACGCCAATAATTATAAATTTAATAAAAATGCAAGCCTTTTTTATTACAAATAGCTTACAATAAATCTTTTTAATTTTTAAAACTCTTTTTTCATCAATTACTAAAGAAAGTAAACTTGCAAATTAAATTGTGCGTATTGAAAGCGGATTTGAAATTTTTTATAATATTTACATATAATAGCATTACGTATTTTAACCTGAAGGAGAGGAATATATGAGTAATAAAATTTTCTATATTTCAGTGATTTTAATTTTAATGGTTGGTTGCGATTGGAAGGCTATTGCAGATAAAAGTATAGAAATTTCTGATAAACTATTAATAAAGGATAAAGATAAAACTAAAAATCAAGATAGAATAGAAGTGAATGAAGATAATTATGTATCTAGAAATAATACATCTATTGATGGTGCTGGTATTGCCAGTTTAGAACATCTAATCAGCGTAGATTTAATTAATCATTCACAGCAAGTCATCGAACCTATGATCTCAAATAATAAAACTATCGCTCCTCAAGCAAGAATAGATTTAATGAACAACGTCAATGTTGATCAAATAAATCCAAAACCAGCTCAAAGTTTAGAAAATCCTTTACACAATGCTACCACCGAAGTTAATATAGAGCTTTTAACGATCGAAAACCAAGAAAGGATTAGCAAAAAGACTTTACCTAGTAAGTTAGAAAACTTAGAAGGCTTTCTAGAAACACAGTATGAAAAGGAAGCTTTTAAGAAAGCCAAAGCTACACAAAGTCTCATTAGCAATTCCAATATAGAAAAAGAAATTGTTAAGTTTAAAGAAGAATATTATAAACTTTATAATTTGTTTGGGAATATGCAAGAAAAATTTCATAGTCAAAGGAATTCATTTATAAGGGATACTAAATTTGGGGAAAATAGGAAAAAAAACACAGTTATATTTAGATCTTTTTCATCTATAGAAAAAGAAATTAGGAGTTTGAATCATAAGTTGACCGAAATCCAAAGTAATTTTCAAATCTCAGATGATAGCTGGAATAATGCAAATTCTCTTTTAAAAGAATCTATAGAAAAATTAATTCAGGCAATTGAAAAAAGACATAACAATGAAGGCAGAAAGCAAGGTCAAATTGGGGGACCTGCTAATAGATGGGATAGAAATCAGGCTGATAATTTTGCTAAGGACGCAAAGTATAAGGCAGAATATTCGGCAAATGCCTTAGAAAATGCAGCTAACTACTTTAGATACAGTTGCTCAAATAAAAAAGAAGCTAAAAAGCTATTAGAAGAAATTGAAAAAAGATTTTTACGAATTGGTATACATATATAGGTAAATTTGAATATTTTAAGTTTCATTCATAATATCAGACCATTACTAATATTATGAATATTTTCTTGTGATACATAAGTTACAAAAAACCTAAAAACACCTGGGCTTTTGTTTTTATAGATACGACATTTAGGAACAAGGTTATATTACATGGGCAACTAACATTTATCTAGAGATTTGATATGCAACAAAGCCCCCTTGGCAACACCAACATCAAACCCACAAACTTTTTAAGTATATTATTGTCATTAAATTTAATTAACTCAAGAGATAATTAAAACATAATTAAATTAGAATCAATACATATTTGTATAAATATGTATGTATAATTAACTTTTTTAATTAAAAAATTCTCTAAAAACAAAAGCTATAAAATAGCATTGTTCTTTCCATTTAATGTAAATTGCGGTTTAATAATCTTTGTTTATAATAGCTAAATTTTTTATTATAAAAATATATTTTAAATCAAACAAATTGTCCAAGCTTCTCAAAGCTTCTACATATCAAAAACCAATAGGCGGGCTTTAAATTAATAGATACAATTCAATAAAGAAGAACTCTCACTTAGTAAAGTGTTGTTTAAAATTTAGATATTTTATTAACAAACAGTTTAATCAAAGCCTATTCGTTGAAATTGTTTAAAACTTGATTGTCAATAAAAAGTTTTTCTGCAATTAAATTTTTCAAATTTCAAATCTAATTGAATTTGCAAATCTAATTTAAAGGGTACTATTTTCTATTAATATCATCTCTTTCATTGTAAATAATGAATAATTCTTTATTCTTGACAATTATAAGTTCGTCAAACTTGTCAACATAATTTTCTGCTTTTTCCCATATGCATAGCACCAAAAACCGGCAATCTAGTATTTCTTGGATTGAATATAATAAATAAATAACTATAAATCATTGGCGGATTGCTATAATGGATTGCTATTAAAAATCAAAGTGATATGGCTCTTAAATGGGAATGATAAGGCTTCTACAATAAAGGAAAATTTTTAAAAGGATGTTTAAGATAGGGCTACTAAAAACACTCAAGGTAATATGATCTTAAATAAAAAAAAGAATGCAGTTTTTAAAAGAAAAACGAAAGGAGTTCTAAAGGGAGAAAAATCAACATTATTTATACATTAAATAGAATGGTTCAGGACTTAGGAGAATCTTTAAATAACAATAAGTCAAATGGAAATGATATGGGAAAGGAATTGCCGGTGTTCAAAAAACGTATAACAGATTACATGATTTACCGTAAAACATACAAACTGAATTTTATAGCCAAAAGAATTAATTTTTAAATGGTGTTAGAGCTGAAAAAATAAGAAAAAGAATCAAATGCTATTTAGACCTATTTCCTCTATAAATGGAAAAATTAGGAATGCAAATTATATATTGAATGAAATCAAAAATAAATTGCAAAATGCTATTAATAACTAGAACAGTACAAACACACTTTTAAAAGAATCTACAGAAGAATGAGCTTTGGCAATTGAAAAAAGATATGCTAATGGTGCTGACAAAAGCATTCTCAAGTTTGAAAAGTTGCTAATCATAGAGACATAAATCAAGTTAATGATTGTGCTAAAAGAGTAAGAGCTAAAACAGAACATTTTATAACTAATTTAGAAAATACATCTAATGATATCGCTGGCAGCCCTCAGCCTCAAAAAAAGCTGAAAAGTTGCTTATATAACATCTAACAAAAATTTTACCGTATTGGGTTTATCATAAATAATATGGATTTGGGAAACTATACATATTTAAAAACATAAGAAGATACAGATGGAATTTAATCGAAAAATCTTTTAACTTTCTTTAAAAGCATTGCCTTACCCTTAGTAATGAAATTAACAAATTGCTATTCTAAATAGCAAAACAATTTAATAACAAACTGATAACACAGCCCTATTAACATTAAAATAACTTTAAGGTTTTTAATAACCTTAATTCTTTCTATTTGATTTCATTTCTTTATTTTGCAGTCTATGACAAAAAAGTAGTAAAGCAAGCAAATAAAAAGCTTATAAATATTATATTCACTGAAAATATCTATCTTATTCCTGAAATATAAGAGCAATATATTTCTATTTAGTATAAAATATGCTTTTTGTTAAAAATATTTTTTTATTTTTTTCTTTTATCTTTTTTAATAAAAAAATATTATACAAATAATACTAAAATTCGAACTTCAAAACAAAAAACTTATAAATACTTGCTCACAACTTAAAAAATTAATTTTTGAGAATTACAACTTTTCTTACTTAAAAAAGGCTAATATTAAATTATTATAATTTGCACCAATATTTTACTTTTCAAAGCTGTAGATCATCAGCACAATAAATAAGATTTGCCTTTATATACCATAAAGTTTAAAAAACAATAATATTATTAAAATCTAAAGAATTTTTAGATTTTAATATCCGCTATTCAATTTTTTTATCAACCTTTTTATTTATATTGGCAAGTTATTTTTATTGATAATAATAAATACATTAGTATATTTGGAATTATATATTTACTATTTTGTTTATTAGATATTATAGAAGCGTGGATATTTAGAAAAATCAAACATTAAAACTATAATATATATATTGATTTGACTATCACATTCCTATTATCAGGTTAAATAATAATAGTTTTATATATTTACATATATATTACTATAATCATATTTTTAGTAATTTTAATTTCTATTTATTCTAATGTTTTAGAATATTTTTTCAAAAAATGTAGATTCAAGGGCTTTGATAACTATAACTTTTATTAAGGATACATTGTCTCGCATATTTTCATTTTTAGCAATAGCTATATGTTCAATTTTAACAATTTTATAAGTGCTATAAATATGCCTGTTTTATTAATGTTTGTTTTTTTGTAAATTATCTATTGTTGTAACGTATAAATTTAAAAATAATAAAAAGCCAAGAAATGGGTATTATTAATATCTTTAAATCCCCCTAAATAAATAAAAATAAATAACCAAGTGATATTTTAAACAAGAAAATCATTAAGGACATAGCTTTTAAATTAAATTGGGGAAAAGCTTAAATCTGTTATTATTAATAGTTAATAGTTAATAGTTAATAGTTAATAGTTAATAGTTAATAGTTAATAGTTAATAGTTAATAGTTAATAGTTAATAGTTAATAGTTAATAGTTAATAGTTAATAGTTAATAGTTAATAGTTAATAGTTAATAGTTAATAAACACCTTTGATTAAAATTATATATAGCAAAAAAGCCCAATATGGGCAGTTCCATTTACAACGAACAAATAGTATAGGAAATTAAATCCTAACCGGATTAAATGTTATCATAATGTGCATTATAAATCAATAGATTTATTTTTTATTTTTTTCATACTCAATTATAAGCTCAGATAAAACATCTCTCTTTTCTTTATAAATTCTTTCAATAATAAAATATAATCTTTTAGTATCTTGTTTGCAGAAATTATATAATTCTTTATCCTTTACTAAAATTCTAATAGGAATACTTTCATTAACACCTTCAGATTCACTATGGTTATCTTCGTTTAAAAAATTTTTAGCTTCTATATCTCTTAATACGGCCTTAAAGCCCACTTCTTTTATTTTATCAATAGACACTTTACCCTCTAGAACTTTTTGATAAATTTTTAAATACCTATAAGCTTGACTTTTTGCAACTTCAAAAGATTTTATGAAATCATTAAAACTAGCAAAACCATCGTATTTATATAATTCTTTTTGTTTAATTTCATATAAAATTTTCATTCTTTGAATTTTATTATTAATATCATCTTTTAAATTATACTTAAGTTGTTCTTTTAGATTATTATAATTTACTAGCTCTTTGTCTTGATCCTCATTTAAACTTATTTCTTCGTTGCAATTCCCAAAACGATTACTAAATAATGCTTCTTTATCTTTTTCGGCTTTTATTTTCATTTTAAACTCCTTTTTTTATATTCCCCCGGGGAATATAAAAAAATGTTATAAATCTAAGATATTTTTTAATACATTTTTTGCTTCTTTATAATATTTACTCTTTATATCTGGTTCCAAACGATTAATTATAAAAACCTTTATGCTATTATAATAATGAATTTTACCTTTTATATAATTACTATATCGTCTATATAGAGCATCTTCAACCTCTTTAAGTATATTCCTATTTTTAATAAATTGATTTACAACAATAGAAATATTGTAGCTTTTATCTGTAATTTTTTGCATTAATATTTCTAAACTTTCTATTGACCATGTTTCAGGTTGAACTGGAATAACAATGTGATTTGTGGTATTTAATGCATTTTTTAAAATAAAACTAAAGCTGGGAGGAGTATCAAGGAAAATATAATCAAAATTATGGTTTAAAACATTTTTATCTAAACAAAAACTCAATAAATTTTCCTTATTATCTAAATTTTTATCATTAAATTCATCGAGAAAGGGGTGTGATGGAATTATAAAAATATGATCATTAATTTTGCTTACACATTGATCAAAATAAACATTGCCTATTAATAAATTATAAATGTTATTTTTATCAAAATTAAAAACATATTTTCTAAAATATGAAGTTAAAGCATTTTGTGAATCCATATCAATAAGCAACACTTTTTTACCCAAATCCTTTAATACATAAGAAAACAGTATTGATAGGGTGCTCTTACCTACACCCCCCTTAAGATTTGCTATTGTTATGATATTTGATTTTTTTCTATCCATTTATATATTACTCCTTTATTTTTTAGCTTTTTACTGTAAAATTTATATACGGTATTTTCCATTCTTTTTATATGTTCTAAATTAAACTTATAATATTTGGTACTTTCTTTGTCTTTTTTTCTTAATAGCGTTCTAAGAGACTGAATATAACACTTAATAGACCCTTTGCTAAATTTAAATTCTAAATAATAAAGTTTTTTTATTACATAAGATTTATTATTTTTTCTTAAAAAAAAAGGCTTTTCTAATTTGTCCCATCCATATTTTATTCCTAAAAACTTGTTGCCTTCTTTTAGGGGGAAAAGATTAAATAAATAATAATTTTTTTTATTATTAAGTTTTTGGAAAGTTAAACTTAACTTATTATCTTTATTGGCAATTCTAAATTTTACTAAATATTTAAAAATTTTTGTATAATATATTTTTTTATTATCTATTTCTTCAATTCTAAAAAAGGCAGTTCTTTCTTTTGTTTCTTTATTTAGATTCTTGTTATATTCCGCCTCTTTCTTACCTGTCATTTCTTTTTTTCTTGCTTTTAGTTTTTCTAGTAAATCATTCAAACTTTAGCTCCTTTTCTAAAATTTTATTTAGAATGTTGTTGGCTATTTCTTTTACATGTCCGCTAAAATTGGTTTTTTTATTTGTTTTCCATTTAGAATGGTACAAATCTTTGAATTCTCCTGCAAGTAAGTAAAAGTCTGTTTTATAGGGAGCATATTTTTTCATAAAGTGAATTTTATCTTTATATTCTTTAAGTTTGCTTAAAAAGAAAAACAAAATATCTTCTTTTTTATAGTCATATGATAAATAGTTTAAGAAATCTTTGTAATTAAAAAGTGTATTTTTGTAGGTTTTCTCTGGATTTTTAGTGTTTTTTGCGATATTTTTAATCTCTTTGGTTATTTCTTTAGGTAATTTCAACCTTTTTTCTAAAGTATTTTTTGTAAATTCTTTTTTGTTTTTCTTTTTTATTTTTTCTTTAATATAGGATTTTTTAAAAATATTTTCAATAGAATTCTTATTATAGATATTGTTATTACGATTTATATATACAGTAACATTTTTAGTTACATTTTGTATACCGAGCCTGTCTTTTTCCTCTTTTATTTTTCTATATAGGCCTGCTTTATAAGCCTCAAAATAAGCAGCGATTAATTTATATGCAATAGGCGACACCCTATATATACATAATTTTCCTTTAAATTTTCCTAAGTTATTTGAGAATGTTAATATTTTTTTTTCAATTGCTTTTATGTGAATTAAAAATCTTAGGTCTTCTCTTAAGGTTCTTATTACAGTTGGTTTATAGCCCTCTTTACTTATATTAGAGTTTAAAACTCTAAGTATATCTATTTGATGATGAGGATAAAGCTCCTTGAGTTTTTCAGAATTAAAATGAATTCTATATATTGAAATATCATATTTTTTTTCAAAACTTTTATTTAAGTAATTAATTACTGAAATAATTTTTTTGAGCCTTGAATCTTTTGAAAGTAGTTTATTGGTATTGGTTTTGTGGTTATGGTTAAGCAAATTTAATGTCATCTTAATCTCCTATTTGTTCGTGTAAATAAGTATTATTATGTATAAAATATGTAAAAATTTCAATCTCTATTTTTTAATATTTTTTATTATTCATAGATGATATATTAGCTTTAGGTTTTTTATGAATTATTTTATTGGAATTGTTCTATATTAAGAAAAGTCAGCAAGTTTTTCTATGTTTTAAATTTATTGAGAAGCAATACTAAAAAAAATCTAAGAACATCCAGAACATTGTTTATTTTGGTATTATTAACAGCAAGTTTGATCTTTTTAAGATCATATTTAAATAGATTTAATCAACTTACTAAGAATAACTTTCCCATTATTTTATTTTGCTATTTTAATGGTAACTTTAACAAAAGATAGCACAATAAAATTATTGTATTGTGCTAGTAACGATTTCGGCGGCCATCTTTAAAGGCTTGAATTTTAATTAACTTGAATATCAAAAAGCAATAAAAGGAAAAAGAGGGAGTTACTAGAAGCATTGGCCAGGGAAGAAATAAGGCAGCTACTTGGTTTATTGAGTAAAGGGCATAAAGCTTTTTATTAAAATAGGCTTTTAATTGAATTTGCTTTTAATGCTAGCATGAAATGAAAATATTTAGATCTATTAACTGGATTGATATAGGGTGTAGTGCTGGTTAGAAGCCATATAAAAAAGGTAAAGCTGATAAAGATAGAATAGTGTTTTGTTTTAAAGGCCCATTAAAAAAGGTAAGCGAAATGCGCTTTAAATTTAGTTTAAAAAATAATAGCTATACTTTTCAAATTATAAATAGCAGTCTCTTTTATAGGGCTCGACTAGCTGGCATGATGACTAAAAATTAATATTTTTTAAAAAAAGAGGGTACTCTCATCTATTTTGTCATACCTTTTTAACAGGTATTTATCAAGAAACCAAAAATACTTGTCTTGTACAGGAAATTGCAGGGCATTTAGATTTTTAACCACCATGATTTATACTTATATATTACCCAGTATTAAAAATAAGTTCTCATTAAAAAGAATAAGATTTTGTATTAATAAGAGTATTAAAAATTAGTTCTCATTAAAAAGAATAAGATTTTGTATTAATAAGAGTATTAAAAATTAGTTTATTAGATAATAAAAACACTATATAAAGGAAATACTTCATGCTAAGCTTATATACAAGAATGTAATATTATGTATCATAAAAATAAAAAATATAATCCTAAAAAGGAGCGACGGAAATACTTATTTCTTTGTTTTATGAGGTCAAGAATATATAAAAAAGATTTTCTAATAAATTAGAGTAATTAAATTTATTTGATTTTTCAGCAATCCAAAAAAACTGAAAATTGGTTTAAGATTTTAATAGAGATTTTAGTAATTTAAAATAAACAAATATACTAAAAAGAAATATAAGAGAAGTAGATAACAATGGATTTTTGGTAGGAGCAAAAATTTATTTGTATATTTTATTTAAATGTGTTTTATTAATATCAATTTTAGTTTTAATAAAACAAAGAAAATCATCACTTATGTTTTTATTTATTTTTAAAAAGAAACAAAAAGCTTGTCTGTATATTTTTTAAATGTAAAAGATTTAGTTTCTTTAACATTTAAAGAATTTCTAGAGAACTTTTTAAGATATTAAAAATATTTAGATCTTAATTTTTCTAAATTAATAATTTAAAAAGGCTTTTTGTTTCGTATATTATTTTTGTCTTAATCAGTATAGAATCTATATTCTATGCTATTTATTAATATGTCGAAGTTAATTTCATATTTAGAATGAATATTGTAAAAATAATCTAATAATTAATTAAAATGCTTTTCAAGATTTGCCTTGCAATATATTGGCTTCTAATAAAATAGCGTGTTTTTATCTTTAAAACAAAGAACATATTCAACTTTTTTCATTTTTAATAATTCCAATTACAACTTCAGTCTGGATAAATGAAGGATCGGTGTGACAATAGTGCCTTGCATCTAAAAATGGATTAATAAAAAATTGTTTTGTTTAGGCTTAATTTTTAACAATGAATTTGTATTTTCTCACTCACATCTTTTATTTTTTATAAAATTCATATTTAAAGATTTATTTTTGCTTGACATACATAAATTTTATTATTAATAAATTTGAATAAATATTGATTTTTTAGTTTCTTCTTTATAAGAAAAATTAATATTTATTAATAAGTAACTTTTCTTAAATTTTAAAAATTCAAAAACATTTACTTATAAACATTCTTTTTAAAGTTTAAATGTTGAATTATTTAAATATGATAGACCGTTTGTTTTTTAAAGTATGGTTGTTTTTGTATTGGGGTAAGATCAAATTTCAGAAATGAGTGTACAGTATTGAATTTATTTTTTTTATTATTTTTTCAAAAAAATTAGAATTTATTAAGTACTGAACTAAAGTTTGAATGGGGTAATTATGAGAGAAATTAGTTGTTGTTTTTTATTATTAACTTTTAGTGTTGTTTGTGTATATTCATTTGATGTTTCAAGTAGAAAATTTTATGGCATATTGGAAGGTTATTATTCGGGCAAAATTGAGGAATTATCAAAAAAAAATGATGAAGATGCCTATATATATAGGTTTGATAAATTTAAAGAAACATTGAGCGAAATGAGTTCCGGCATCAAGTCATATTTTGTTAATCTTGTTGATTACCAAATTGCCAGACTTCTTCAGAATAAAGAAGGAAGAAAGAATTCTTCTAAAAGTTATTCTGTTTTAAAATCCACTCAAAAATCTCTTTTAGAGTTCATTGCATCAACAGATTTTAAAGGTTTAGAAAAAACCATTCAAAGTGATATTTACAGGATCTTAGGAGATGTTAATTTAATGCTTTTGAGGTATGCGGGGGGTGCAGCTTTAAGCAGGCTTGCAAATGAGGCTAGAAAATATTTTGAAAAGTCCTTAAAAATTAATAGTAAAAACTCATTTGCCAATACTTCTCTTGCAAGCTGGTATTTATATGCTCCAAGGGTTGCAGGGGGAGATCCAAATAAAACTTTGTCATTTGCTCAATTAGGGTTTAAACATGGTCAAACAGATGTGGAAAAATATTTCGCAAATATATGGATAAGTCAAGCTCATTTCCTTCTTAAAAATGAAAAAGAAAGCCTTAAATATATACTCAAAGCCGGTGAAATATTTCCCAACGGAGCTTTTCACAAGATAGTTCTAGAACAAAACAAGGCTGGAAATTTGTTTATGGATTTTCCTATAAAAAATTAGTTGAATAAGAGGTTAATATAACTCATTTAAGATTTATGAGTTATGAGGTAATTTTTATATGTTAAGGGCATTGTTAATTTTTTTGGTAAATATTAACCTATTTTCTTTTGAAAAAGAGATCAAAGTATATATAGATAAAATAGAAAGTGTTCATACTAAATATTGTTCTGGTAATTTTGAGTTTGATTTTTTTTCACCCGATAAAATTTTTACAAATGAGCTTCAAAGCATAGAGAATGTTATTTTAATGAAATATAGAAGGGAAAGTATTCAATATAATTACTTAAATTTACTTATGTCTTTGGTTTTGTGTGACGTTTCTTACTTAATTAATGATCCACATAAATACAATGATTTGATTCAAAAACTAATTCGCAATTATAATTGTGCTTTGAAAATTTCTTTAGAAGATGATAATGTTCCAGCGGATTATTTTATAGCATTGGGAGAGCTTGCTATAAATTTAATACCGCACAATAGGAAAGGATTGTATTCTTATTTTGTTAATGCCAAGAGGCATTTAGAAACAGCTTTAAAAATAGATGGTGATAACGTTAAGGCTTTTATTCCCCTGTCTATTTTATATACAGTTAGAGTGTCAAATAGAGATTTTTATAAAATTCTATTTGCAAAAAGCTATATTGATAGAGCAGAAGACAGCAATCTTAATGATAGGCAAAAATATTTGAAAGAATTAGTGAAAAGTTCTTTTTTAATTCGTACTAATAGAAGATTGGAAGCAATTGAATGTTTAAAAAAAGCCACAGCCATATTTCCTAATGGAAATATGGCTGTATTGGCAATTGAAAAATTAAAAGAGGGTAATTCTTTCTATTATTAGAAAATCATTTAGAATTTAATTTCAATGCAGGAAGATTGAAGGTATTCATGAAAAAGTTTTTATTTTTAATATTGCCCTGTTTTGGGGTGTTTGCAAATGAGTTAGATGATGAGCTAGGTGATTTTGTAATACGCGGAGTGGATTTTGAATTTCGTCTTGATTATCTTAGTGTTCCAAATAATTTTGAAAATAATTTTGATTTTATTTTGAACATTAAGGAAAATGATTCAAAAATTTCACCTTTTTTTAGATTAGGAACCGATTATTCTAAAATGTTTTTATTTGGCGCTGGGCTTGCTTATGATTTTAGGAAATTTTTTTCTAAGGTATTTTATGAAATTAGGATTCCGTTTATTTTTGATTCTAAAAATATTGAACATATTGGTAATTTTGAGGTTGGTTATAATTTTGATTATTTAAGACTTGAAAATAGATTTAGATCGGGATTGATGAATCATTTAATCAAGGAAACAGAAGCTAATGTTGGTGGGTCATATCATAATGCTTTAACCGTGGAAAACACGGTTGCCATTTTACTTCCAATTTATTATTCAGAATTTCAGAGAGCAGATATTAGAACGTCTTTCTTATATAAGTATTTATCAGATAATAATGAACAGTTTTATAGAGTACATTGGAATTTAAAATATCTTGTTTCTATTCCTTTTGGAGAACTGGGATTTAAGGCCGATCTTGGAGTGGCAGGCGATTTTAAAAAGTCTTCGTCTTCTATCTTTGAAACCGGATTTGATTATAATGCTTTAAATTTTTATGCTTTGACTATTCCCAAAATGGATCAAGACAGTCTTTATTTTAATGTTGTTTCTAATTTTGGATTAGAGTATAGATTATTTTTCCTTGAATCATTAAGAAATCTTGTTTCTGATTTATTTTTAGTATTGTCCGCAGATATTGGATATGGGATAAAAGAGGATTTGCTTTTAGATAAAGGAAAGTTTCTTTATATTTTGGGTTTTGGAATGGGTTATAAATTATTTAAGGAGGTTCCTTTTGTTTTCAAGGTTGGCATTAATCAGGATAAAAAATTATCATTTGGATTTTTATTAAGTTCAATAATTTTTGAGTGATATTATTTTGGTAAAGCTTTTTAAATTTTATGGTTGAATTTGAAATATAGGAGGTTTTGTGGGGAATGTTAATTTAGATTTAAAATTGGTTAATAAAAAATACAAAATCGGACAAGAAATTATTCATGCAAATAAGGATATTTCACTTAATTTAAAATCAAGGGATATGGTTTGGATTTCAGGACCTACGGGGAGCGGCAAGACAACTTTAATGAATTTGCTTTCTGGAATAGATTCTCTTGATACAGGGGAGATCCGCTTCAACTCAACTCTTTTGAGTTCAATGAATGAAAAGGATAGAACTTTGTTTAGAAGGTATAACGTAGGGTTAATCTTTCAGCATTTTGAGCTTATCCCAAGTCTTACAGGTTTTGACAACATTTCATTGCCTCTAAGATTCTCAAGAGAAAGTGCTAAGCGATTAAAGTCTAAAGCGGAAGAATTAATAGAATTTTTCAAACTTTCAAAGTTTGTGAATAAAAAACCTAGATATATGTCTGGAGGACAAAGGCAAAGGATAGGAATAGCAAGAGCCTTTGTTTATGATCCCAAATTAATAATTGGAGATGAAATAACTAGTCATTTGGACAAAGAAACAGCTATTTTTGTTTATACTTCAATACAAAAGTATCTTAAAGAGAAGAATGCAATTGGGATTTTTGTTTCTCATGACTATAATTTAAAAAATTTGGCTAATAAACTTTATAGAATAGAAGATGGAGTGCTGTCTTTAGTGGGAGGTGAGTGTGTTTAAATTGGCTTTTTACAATATCTTTAGAGATTTAAGGCGTACAATCATATTATCTTTACTTCTAGCAAGTTCTGTGGTATTTTTATTGGTTTTTGTTGGATATATGAACTTTAGTAGAGAGGGGATGGAAAAGAGCTTTGTTAGTTCAAGTGGCCATATTCAAATTGCGAAAGAAAATTATTTTAATCCTAAATTTAGCAACCTTAAGAATGGGCTTTTACTTGAAGAAAAGGATATTAATTTGATACGGAATGAAATAGCTAGTTATGATGAATTACAATCTACCAATTTAATAGTTAATTTTGATGGCCTTCTGGGCAATTCTTCGACAAGTAACCCAGTTTTTGCATTTGCCTATGAAGATCCAGATATAATTACAAGCAGCCTATCTTTATTAGAGGGTGAGCCCATTTTCCACGATTCTAATGCAGGTGAGTTTTTGCTTGGTAGTAATTTGGCCGCTTCGTTTGGTATAGAAAAAATAACAGAAACCAATTCTGATCTTACATTAATGACAAATTTGCTCGGGAGAGGTTTGAATTTCCAAAATATTAAAGTTGCTGGAATTATAAAATTTCCATTTTCAACAGCAGATAATATTTTTGCAATTACTACTATTAAGACTTTAAAAGACTTGTTTGCATTTGAGGGTGGAGCACATGTGATCCAAGTATTTTTAAAGGATAGTTCTACCTTAGAGACTTTTAAAAAGAAATTAGATAATTTTAAAAAAAATAAGGGGATTTCATTTGATTATAATGACTGGTTTGAGATTAATCCTTACTTTAAATCTGTTTTAGGGATGACTAGAACAACATTTATGTTTATATTGGTCTTAATATCTCTTCTTATATTTATTGCATTTTTCCAGATAATGACAGCATTAAGCATTGAGCGCACTAGAGAGCTTGGTACATTAAGAGCAATTGGTTTAACCAAATTGGAACTTTTTTACTCTCTATTTTTAGAAATTGTTATTATTTCTGTTGTCAATATTGTTGTAGGAGTAATATTGGCTTATTTTGCTAAACTTTTTATTCAGTTTCAAAAAATTAGCTTTACTCCTCCAGGCTATTCAGAAACATACTACATCAACATATTTTATTATACTAGTGATATAATATATGTTTCAATTTTCATGTTAATTCTTGCTATTTTTTCTTCTATTTTGCCATTTAGCAAAGCAAGTAAGAAATCGGTAGTAGAGGTAATGAATGATGCTTAAGATTTTTGTAATTGTTTTCAATTTTTGTGTTTTAAATTTGTTAAATGCTGGAGATGGGAAAAGTTTAATAAAAGAATTTGAAAATTTATATTATCCCCAATTAAAAAATGGAATTTATGCTTTCAAAATGAATTTTAAAATTAACGTAAAAAATAATTTAGAAGAAAGCGTAGGGCTAAGAATTATTAATGTTGATAATAAGGATGTGCGTTTAATTTATATGTCAGGATCAAAAACGGATTTTGCCTTTTTATCTATTAGGAATAAAGGGCATTTTATGCTAGGAAGACAAGCCAAGATTCCAATTAAGGTAAGCTCATCCTATAAAGTTAAGGGCTCATCTGAGCTTAAAGATATTTTGGGTTTAAATTTCAATACAGATTTCGTTTTATTAAAATCCGAAGGTAATAGGGTTGAATTTCAATCAAAAGAAAAATCAATATATCCATTTGTAGATTTATTAAAAATTAATAAAAATGATTTTAAAACTTTACACAAAGACAAGAAATTAAAAATTCTAAAAGAAGTAATTTATAGAAAGGGAAATATTAAAGGAATTGATGCTTTTGTTTATTTTGAAATTGAAGATAAAGCTTTTAACGATTCTAGTACCAAAATTTATGTGGAAAATATTATTAGTACTAATCTGAATAACTCTATTTTTAGCTTAAAAGGATTTAATAGAATATTTGATTTATATTCAAGGTATATAAATTGAGAGCGTAGAGGGATAGTTAATATTGGTATTTTTTAAAAAATTTTGTTTAATTCTTTTTTTGGCTTTACCTGGTTTTTTGTTTTCTGAATCCTCTTTGTTTTTAAAGGAGCATTTAGGATTCAAAACAAAATTCTCTTTATTGTTGCCCGATGAAGATAAAAAAGATTTTTTTGGTACAGGAGCTTTACAATTTGCCAATGAAGCTTATTTAGGATTTTTATTAAACTATAAAATATTAGAATTTGGCATTGCACCTTCTTTTATTGTGCAAAATAATGATCAATATTTTAGTTTTAATAAATTATTCTTCAATTTAAGCTTTAATGATTTTATTTTTAAATTAGGTAGGCAAAATTATTATTTAGGAAATGGATTAATTGAAAATATTGTTTTAAAAAGGACCACAATAGAACCAGAATGGTTTTTTGAGTTTTATTATTTTATTTCTAATTATTCTGTCTCTTTGGGTTCTATGTTAGACAAAGAAAGCCTAGATAAATTTTCATCTCCCAAATATTTATCCCCATGGCTTTATTTTCAAGCATCTTTTAATGAAGTTGATTTACTTGCAATGGTTGAATTCCCATTTAACATTGAAAATAAAACTTTTGATATTACTGTTATTTTTGATTTTTTATTTGAAATTTATAGTGGAGTATTTTTTTACTCTACGTTAAGACAAGACCTACTTTGGTCTAAAAATTATAAATTTGATGATGATGACAATAGATTTTTGCTTGGTCTTAGATATTATATTAGCTTTGAAAATGACTTTTTTAATGATTTGTCAATAGTATTTGAGAGTTATTCGAAGAATAATAATTATTTTTTGGGAGCTGGGATCAAACTAGCATGGATTTATGAGCTACTCCAAACGACGGTTTCTTTAAGAACCAATCTAAATACTCATTCCTTGCAATTCTATTTTGAAAATAATTTTTTAATTCTTAAAGAATATTCTTTAAAGGTGTCAAATATATTGGAATTTAATAAAAAGATAAATCTTAAGGATACTCCTTTTTACAATATGTTTAGCATTGAACTAAAAATTGAATTATAAGATTTCTAGTTGGTATATTATATTTTTTCATGTTATATTCAATAGAGTGTATTATGAAGCTGGGCGCAGATAAAATTATAAGGCAAAAAGATAGATATTGTTTAAAAACTTAAAAACATAAAGTTAACAAAGAGTATAAATATAACAAATAATTTGGAGTTAATTTAAATTTACATTAATAGATAA
This sequence comes from Borreliella americana, assembly GCF_032595795.2. Lineage (NCBI taxonomy): Bacteria > Pseudomonadati > Spirochaetota > Spirochaetia > Spirochaetales > Borreliaceae > Borreliella > Borreliella americana. The sequence continues at coordinate 19,834 of NZ_CP179253.1, forward strand.
AATAGGTAATCTCAGAAAGATTAAATGTCGGATAGGTAGTAATCCCAATAAAATGATGTAAATTACTCTTGTAAAGAGAGGTTTAAATATGATGAAAATATATTTATATTTGTTTAGTGTCTTTTTAGTAGTGTCTTGTAAATTATGGTATTCAAATTTAAATGACACCATGGGAAAAGGTGATGGCCACTCGAACCCTAAGGTTGTGGGTGTAAAAGGTATGTTGGAATCTACATTGGAAATTAAAGCCTTAAGTAAAGATAATCCTAAAGATATGGCTGAAAAGGTTAGTCTTTCTGCCAAGGAATCTAAATATAAGGTTTTAAGTAGTAAAAAGGAGAATGCTAATGCTAAGATAGCATTGGGAGATGCTCCAGCACTTGTAAGAAATATTAGAGAATCAGCCGAAAAGCTTGATGAAGCTGTAAAGCTATTGGTAGCTTCAGGATATGGTGCCTCATCCCCTCTTACAGATAATATGAAGGTTGGAATAGGTAGAATACGCTTGTTAGACAAGATATTAGGGGTCGTGGATTCAAAAATAAATGAGATCGATAATGATAATTTTGGAAGTATCTGCGAAAAAATAAAGGAAGTGGTAGATGAATTTAATAAGAAGGAAAAGGATGAGTATGGTTATTCTATAATGAGCTTGAATTCTTATTCTAAGACAGAAGGAAAAGATTTGGTTAAGAAATGTATAAATGAGTTGATGAAAGATGTAGACAAATACCTTGGCGACGTTAAAGGTAATGGCAATGGTGTTTGTGGTGAGTTGTTGCAGGACGCTAGTGCATCGGGACAGTTTGGTGAGTCATTGAAATTGCTAAGCGAAGCTGCCAGTGCTATAGCGGAAGCTTGTAAACGACTTGCTTATGATATATTATGAAAATAATCATTTCTATTTATGTACTAATTAGTGTTGTATTTATATAGGTGATAAGTTAAAGTACATCTACTGTACTTTAACTATTGTTATAATTTTCCTTTAAGCTAAAATAATACATCACCACTGATCTAAATATTAGAAATTAAATCATAAATGGATATGTGCTAATTTTTTTCTTGATTAAACTAATTATGAGATCTGACTTATTCTTATTAAAATATTCATAATTCATTTATAGTAAAAGATTTATTGTAAATAAATTTAAATAAAAGAAGGTAAAAAAATCAACACTAAGCCTCAAACCATAAATCGCTTTAAAACAAACAAAGCAGAAATAGAATAATCCAAACCGTTAAGTAGTATCAAAATTGTCGACTCTCTTCTTACAATAATATTTATATCCGCTTTTAAGCTATTACTATTAAGCATATGTAGGTAAATAACTTTACAGGAAGAAATCTTTTATGTTTTGTAAACCTTAAAATTAATGGATTTTTCATTAGTTTTAACACTTCTTAATTATTTGTTCAACCAAAATATATTTGCCAACTTTTTTATCTTAGTATGATTCAGTAAGTCCAATAGATAGTGTTATTATGTGCAAATGTTATTTTAAATAATTTTAGTCTGGTAATATTAAAAGAGTAGCTCTTTAATAAAAAATCAAATGTAAATGTTTACTCTGAAAGCCCCAGAGACTAGATAATGGGATTAAGAAAAATCCGATAGTTCTTATACATCTTATCACATGGAGTTTGTTGTAATTTATAATTCATTTTTAAATTAAATGAATTATAAAATGTTATTTTTAATGGAATAGGGGCTAAAATATATACGATCAACCCCATATGTTGTCCCAGGAGGATTTGGGTCCTTAATCGTGGCTTATTTTTAAATATATAATAATGATATTAATGCTAAGAAAAAAATGGTTTAATATCTTGTACGTGTAGCAAATGTTTCCAAAATTAGCATTAATACTGCTTTATTGATAAGGGTTTTAAAGATATGCCCTATTTATTTTTTTAAAAAAGCCATATTGAGCAAATTTATCAAATAATAATAGAATAAATGATTACATGAATGTCTTGTGTGACAAATATTTTTATATACTTATATGTCTATTTATATCCTATAAAAAATAAAACATAATAAAACATAACCAAAATAAATTATGTATACAAAAAGCTTAATAGAAATGCTTAAGAATATTCTCTATATTTTCTCAGTTATTACAGTTATTATTTATTTATCTTTATTTTTAGGCTTAACTGCAGTATAAGTAGCTCTTAGCTTCTCAATGGCAGCAATCATTTTGTCTACCTCCGCACCTTTTTCCTTATTAGCAAACATTTTGGCTCTTTGAAATCTATTCTCATTATCAAAAGCTATGCCTGCAATAGCACCTACAATAACATCAACAGCATGGTCTCCTTTATTGCCATTAGCATACTTTTCAGCAGCCTCCTTAAATTCATTAACAGCTGTAATAAATTCGGCAGAAGATAACCTAGATACTATAACGGCAAAAGCATTGGCATAGGCTACACTAGCTGTTTCTATGGTCTTTTCAGAAACAGAAAGAACATCTTTAACTGTTTTTAGATTATCTAAATTTTTCTTCTTTTTCTCCTCGCCAGCTTTTTTAGTCTCTACATAATTGTTTTCTTTTTCTATGTTATTTTCAGCTTCTTTAGCCCTTTTTATAACTTCCTTATATTTATTAATTGCACTATTCAAAGTGTTATCGTCATAACCAGTTGCAGCTTGCTTTAGCATTTTGTTAAGTTTAGAATACTCTTTATCTAGTTGATTGTTCTCTAGGTTGGTAAGGGCTTGGCTACGCCTTGCAGAAGGGCCTTCACTAAAACATTCAATACCATAATCAGCACAACCAGAATAAGTGGCAATAGTATTATAAGAACGTGTATATTTGTTATAAATAGAATCTAGCGTTCCTTGATATTTTATAGTTTTTCCAAAAAAGGTCTTAAGCTTATCCATATCTTCTTCGTTTAATTTGCCAGTAGTATTTTCTTGGTCGTATTTACTAACACTAGAATCAGGATCATCAGCAAGCATAAGTTTGCTATTAGCATGATCTGTAACTTGAGCCAAAGCAACTTTACTATTAGTAGTATCACCTTTTTTGTTTCCGTCTTGTTCTAAAATGACTGAACCTATATTGTCAATACCCAAAGTAGCACCACTTAAAGATGTGTTTTTTTTATTTGTATCATCACTTCCATAGAATTTACACGATACAAACATTGTTGTTACTAATATTAAAATAAACGTATTGCCTTTTATCATTTTTTTTTATTCTCTCCTTTAATTTATTTATTAAGTTTAAGTAAATAAATTAAAGTGATATTATATATCAAATATATTATATCTTTTTATCCTGTATAAGGAAAGTAAAATATTGATTTTTAATAGTTGTTTTATTGAAGCGCAAATAGTACGAGTGTTTGTGTCTATTTTTTACCTAATATATACGTAAGATAAGCTGAGAATTAATATATATATCATATATGATTTAAAAAAACCATGATGATTGAGAGGTAAGGGAGTAGTTTTGATAAGTTGATTCTAGTGATTCATTAAGTAAGACAAACATAAAGTGATTAAATTGGTTAGTTTGTTTAGATGTGGGGCTTTTTAAAGAGTTTTGTAGCTTATATCTTCTTTTTTGATAGTATTTTAGTTAAATTTATATGGCAATAATGGGCTTCTTAGGGCATTAGTATTAATTTTAAATAGGGTGTGAAAGTATGTGAGAGGAGAGAGAATTTGATAAAGATTAAGGTAGAACAATTAAGGAGAATAAGCAAAAGGATAGCAGTGGATGAAATTAAATTTAAATTTACATTAATATTTAATATTATTTGCTTTATATTCAAATTGAGCTACTTGTCTATTATGAGCAGTAGAAATTAGGCTTAGTTTGAATATTTGTAAAATCTTTGTAAATAGAGAGCTACAGAGTAAAACAAAAAAGCATGTCTTAAGGGATGTTTTTATACTTAAACTATGGTTTTAATTAAAATTTATAATATAAGCAAAAGGAGATGTTAAGGGAGAGTATTTAGAGAGATAGAAATTATTTTAGGTCAAAACTTATGCGGGGGAGTACTAAGGGTTAAGTTTTGGATAATTAATTGGGGACTAAGTGGTAAAATAAATATTTTTTTATTCTTAAGAGTAGAGAAATTTTTTGCTTATGGCAAGATCAAGGAATTGTTTTAAATGTCTTATAGTAATTTTTTTTAAATTTATAAGTTAAGAAGATAGAAGATAAATTAAAAGTAAAATAAGACTTTTGAAAAGTTTAATTTGAAATTGAAAATCAAGTTAAGGATCTAAAGTACTAAGAAAATTCTTCAATGAGTTGAGCAGATATGGTGGAATAGTTATTTAAACTCTTTTTTGGGGGTATTTTAGAAGTGGTTTAGAGGCCTGTTTATTTATAATGATGAAAATTAAGCTATAAAGATGAAAATATAGAATAATAAATTTCATTTTTGATATGGTCTTGGAAAGCAAAATTACAACATATTAAGTCAAAATCATTAGTCAATAAAGTACTATCTACTAGTTATACACGCTCTTTGAGATTCTTTTAACCAAGAATTAAAATAAAAAAGAGCAAATTTCTAGTTGATTAATAAAGCCCAGGGGTTTATTGGATATTGTTTGTCGAAATATGACTAAGTTAATTAATAGTTTCTTAGAATTGATTATTATGGCTTTCATTAATTCATATTATAAGTCTATAATGGACAATAATATATTAGATTTTTTTCCGATATCTTTGTCTATGCTAGAAAGTAGTTTTAATTAAGCCTTAAAATCTTTATACGAGACGCAGAAGATACCTGATGGACATGATTAGTGATATCTAGACTTATCATATGTTTTTTACCGCATATCATTAGTTTGATTGTTTTTTAGATGGGAATTAATAGTTTTAAGTGCATAGAAATATATAATTTAAAATATAAAATAAATTCAGGAGTATAAAATGGAAAAAACAAAATAAAAAAGAGATCTTCTTTAAATGCTAGATTTGAAGATTTTATTGATAAAAGTCAAAATTTAAATAGTATATAGCAAAATAATATAGCACTAACCTATATTCAAATCTTCTTAGTTCATTAAAGAAACTTAAATGATATTTTAGAGGGAAAAACATTTTCACACATAAGTCCAAGAGGGATTTATTGGTGAGCATATGAAGCTTAAAAAGCTATAGAATTTTAGATGGTGTAATTTTAAAGACCTCAGTTTTCTTTATTATATAAGAATGAGACAAATATCTTTATAGCTTATCTTTTTAACAGATATAAAAGCAATTCTATTATTGCTAGAATAAATTTTATCCAGTGTAATTTGTGGTGGTGTCTTTTGTTGTGGACTATATTAAACGCTTTTAGATAAAGCTGAACGGACTTTAGTTAATAACTACGATCCTTTTAAAAACAATAATAAAAGTATAGACTCATCTAATAAGGTCGATAATGATTCTTTTGATTATATAGAAGATAATAACAGAAGCGTCCTTAAGGTTAGAAGTGTAGGTAGAGCGAGGGAAAGAGTGATGGATAAGGCAATAGGTTAGAAGTAAAGATGAGTGAAGATGAAAACAAAAAGCTTTAGTTCATGAGTGTACTAGCTCATGATCAACATGGTAATTATAACCTTTCTAAGCAAGCTAATAAAGAATCTGTGGATTCTAAAGTTATTATTAAAAAGCCCAATATTCTTTAACAAGAACAGTTAATAGATTGCAGATAGAAGAGAGATACAACCAAGTCTTGACAATATACAAAATTAAACCTAAAAAGCTAGCTCTGATTTAGATAAAGTTATAAAAGTATCTGGGGATAATAAACTTAAAAGAAGAATTATTACCCAGTTTGCAAGAATTCATTATTGAGGTTTATAGCAGCTGCGTTTCTGCTAATTTTGTTTACAAGATGCATTGTGGTCGTCAAAAATAGCTAAAGATTATCTCGCAGATGCAAAGGATAGAGCAGAAGGGGTATTAAGAAAAAGCATTATATTGCAGGGCATAACGATCATTGCCATACCGGGATAAATGATGTTAAAGTGGTAATGAAGCGGGCTAAAAATATGCTTAATAAGCATAAACAAAAAATATTAACTACAAGATGGGTCAAGTAAAATTAGACTTTGATAAATTAAAAAGGATATATGACACTTTTAAAAGTTTAGACTCTAGGTAGTAAAATGAAGTCGTAAAAAATAATAGTTCCTTTTGCAAAGTTTATTATAAGAGAACATTTACTGCATTTTTACTTTTGTAGCACAGATATAAAAACAATCCTATTGCTGGGAATAAATATTCCTAATACCCAGTAAAATGGAAATATTAAACTCTTAACTGGTTTATTAAGTTAATTTTACTTTCGTTATTTTTATAGAAAGTTCAATTCTTGCTATTTCCATCTTTTTATCTAATTTTTTATTCCATTTCAAAATTCATCTTTAACCCCCAATAATTTGCTTTTCAAGCATACTTATTCGAGTTTCTAGATTCTCATTATTAGAATCTAAATTACGAAGTAATGTGTACTCTGCAGCATCTTATGGAAAATCCTTATCAAGATGGCGATATTAAAAAATAAAAATTCTTTTTGGTTCACTCTTGATATTGCTTATCTCAATACCAATCCATTATGTGTTTCATTTATCTACTTATTAAGTAAATATTCAATAATAAGCGTATATGCCTTTTAAATACAAGATAATAGTAAGTATTGTATAAAAATAAAAACACCATTATTAATTTCTTTTTATTACAAAAATAAAAACAGAGTTAAATGTATATTTCCCTGTAGATTTCGTTTTTAATTAAAGATTTAATTAGAGAAGGAAGGATAAGCTAGCACAAATTGTTTTTCCTTTATCCTTCCATCTTTTATTTATTAATTTATTTAAGTATTTAACAAGGCTACAACTTCTTGCGCTATTTCCTTTACATTCTTAGCTATTTGTAATACTAACTCTGCCACTTCTTTTATATCCGCAAGCTTTGTATTGTTCGCAGTTTCTGTCTTTATTTTATCCAATGTCTCTTTGATTGTATTTTCTACATCAATTAACTTATCTTTTGCTTTTAATATGGCTTTCCAAGCTATTTCTACAGCCTCTTTAGCTTGTTTTATTTCAGCAGAATCATAATAGTCGGATTCTGATTCTGATATTTTTTGTTGCTCTTTATATAGTTTTTGCATGTCTTGTTCTGCTGCTTTAGCAAGGTCATATGCTTCTTTTGCAACATTAGAGGCAAGTATTGCTTTATCACTAGAATCCTTTATTTTTTCTAAATCTATTTCTGCCATTTGAGCTAAATCATGCATATTTTTTGTTGCACCTTTTACCTGATCTGCAGCAGATGAAATTAAATTAACCGCATTTATAACCGCTTCTACAACTTTATTTGCCTCATTTGATGCATTTAAATTATCTGTTGTATTTTTGGCTTCTTTTATTGAATTTGTAGTTTCCCCTAATAATTGATTTAATTCACTTAATATATCCTGTTTTTTTGATTCGTATTTTGATGATAATTCTTGTTTATCATGAACGCAAGATATTGAGAGCAATAAAAATAAACTTAACAGTAGCATTTTTATTAATTTTTTCACATTTACACTCCTTAAACATAATGTTTTAAATTATATTTTAATATCAATATATTTTAATATCAATATATTTTAATATCAATATATTTTAATATCAATATATTTTAATATCAATATATTTTAATATCAATATATTTTAATATCAATATATTTTAATATCAATTGTCTAACTTTCTATTTATCTTGGCTAACTTAAGTCCAAGAAAACAATGGTGAGTATACTGAAAAGATGTTTAGTGATGTTAAAAACAAACAAAAAAATTTAACTTTTATAGAGAATTGTTTTTAATTTGCAGCGTTATCTCTAAGCTATGTGAAAAGCTATTAGATATAGCTAGCAAGCTTTACCTAATAACTGTATTTCCTATATTATTTATTTATCATCAGCATCTTTTTCTACTACTAATTCTATTTACCTTTTTAATTTTTTTAAAAAAAATTATTATACGCAGAGTTTAAGTCAAGTTGGACATTACAAAGAGCTAAGCTATCAATTTTTTAAAAAATAGAAATTCTTCTTTATATTTACTTGGATGGGTAATAAGACTTTTTTTATTTTTTATAATAATCTTTCTTATCATTTAACATTTTGTTATGCGAAAATCTTACACATCCAAATACTTTTGAAAAATATTTTTTTTTGATTATCGTTAGAATATATTCTGTGCTTATAAGCTTTATTAATGCTCATATATTCTATTAATTTATAATATTTGTTTAGAGCTTATATGTCACAGAAGCTACCCTTTAATAGTCATCGCGTATATTCAATTAATTATCGCCTAGTATTAGTTTAGTTACTAAATATAGGCATAAATGCATATATACATTGTTAACAACGATAGGATTGATATCTTGCAATATAGACTCTAAATTGCCCACAATAAAGAGCAAAAAAATAACAATGATCTAAAATAAGCTTTGGGTAGTAGTGTTCAAGAAAATGCTCTTAATAATTTATATGATAATCAAGAAGAAAAAAGGGGTTTTAAAAATTTTGAGGAATTGAAAGATGAGAGTTTAATTGCTCTCCCGCAGAATCCTTAGCGTTCATCATAGTGCCTACTGTAGGGAATGTAGAACCTGTAGAGTCTCTCCTGTAGGGCCTGCGGTGTCTTTAGAAATATCTGATAATATAAGGTTAGTATACCACAACCATTTTAATTGAGCATAATCAAAAAAAAGAGATAAAAAAAGATGATTTTTTACCTTTTACCAAAGAAGAAAAGAAAGCAGATAAAGCAATTAAAAATATAGAGAATCTTATTAGAGATTCTGGATTTCTCTAGTTAATTGAAAGTGTATGTTCACTTAAACATGAATATACTTTAATAAGAAATGATTTTTATAATGTGATAACTAAAATTAGGAATAAAAGAACATCATTAATAAAAAATGATCATAACAATATAAATAAAATAAAGGAGCTAGCACAATTGCAAAATAATTTAAAGATAGGAGACGAACTTGATGAAATTATAATTACATTGATATTGCAGAACAATAGATAAGATCTTCAGCTTTCATTTTTAATGAAGCTAAGGAAAGTTTAAAAGAAAGCATTATTAAAAGATTGGAAAGTGAAAATAGGGTAGCATCACAATTATCTAGACAGGCTTTAAATAAAGCAGAAGGTGCTTTAAAGAGCTTAGAGGCTTCTTCTTTTAAAAAAGGTTTAGCAATGGGGAGAAAGAGGATTATAAAAGAACTGATTAAAAATGCAAAAACTGTTTTAAGTAAGTCTTAAAATGGATAAGAAAATATTTAAATATATTTAGATTAGAGCTTTCTTTAAAATAAGGCTCTTTTATATTAGTAATCATTCATAGAATTATACCAAGATATATTCTTTTTTTATTGATTTGCTCATCAACATTATAGAAATAGTTATACTTCTAGCCTTACGTCTTTTTAGGTAAAAATAAAATTTAGGTTCTATTTGAATTAAGAAAAATTCGGTTTCTAAGAATATCGCAGCTTTCTTTCTCTGTTATCTGTAAAGCTGTTAAATATTTCTGTTTATTTTTTATCAAAATAAATAATATAAGTTATTAACATTAAAATTTTTTGTTAGACTTTTTTCTTTTATTAATTCATTTTTTCTTTCTTTTATAGTTATTAACTAAATACAAAACTGATTTTAGGAAAGCCTATTTGTAAGTGCTCGTAGAATATATTCCGATAAATATTTTAGTAAAGAATCGTGCAAATATAACCGAAGCAAGGAGCTATTTCTGTAATTTTTGAATTCGAAATAGTATTAATATTTTTTTATTTTCATTGATAAGCTTAAGAAGAGAGTATTAATGTTAACATGCTTTTCCTAGGCAAATTGATTTTTAATAACTTTTTTAAACGATAGCTGGAATCCGTTTATTCTGATGTCAAAATTGGGTTCAAAACCACAAGCTTAATGCCGAGTCTTTTTTAAGGTTTGCATTGTATCTATTTGCAAATTTAAAGCTAATAATAATTCTAATTATGTAGGATTATTAATCGCGAGCCCTACTATTCCTACTAATGCTAAGCCGATTGTTTCTTTTGGCAAGTTTTTTGGCGGTATGCTTCCGGTAATGTGTCCAGTTTCCACAAATATTCCTCTAAGTATCCGAGATGATCCAAGCAATGCACTACCGTAAATATAATCCTCTTGGGTTGGGCAAAAGATCCTGTTCCTAAAGTCAAAGGGGCATTTAAAATTAATGGTATCATATTTATTCCAACCTTTATGCCAAACCAAACCAAACCGAAGCGGGCTTTTTCTTGCTTCATGGCAAGTTTTCAATAATTACACCAACGGAGTGTTTTGATACGCTTGTCAATATTACCAAAGTTTTGGTGACTCCAATTTTAATAGCAGTTTTAACGGTGTCATTCTCTTCACTGTTAACAGTAAGCTGGCCATCTTTAGCCATTTCTCTCAAAACAATTGCTGTAGCAATAATTATCGGATTGCTAACATTAAAAAACTAAAAATATTATAAAATATCTAAAAATAAAAATATTCTTATTATTATTTCATTAATTTATACTAATTATTTAATTATATTATTATTGCATTATATTATAGTTAAGGAGAATATCTATGAAATACCATATAATCGTAAGTATATTTGTTTTTCTATTTTTAAATGCTTGCAATCAAGATTCTAACACTAATCAAAATAATTCTAACAAGGAATTAAAAACAGAAAGAATTCCTAATAAACAAATACAAAATACGCTACTTGATGATTTAAAAAATTTAATAGAAACAGCTAACACAGATAAAAAAAAATATGAAAAAAAATTAAAAGAAGAACCTTCAAACCAATATGGAATGTCAATTTTCAAAGAAATTTATTGGGTAGCATCATATGAAACGGTAGCAGATAATACTGAGCGATCTAAAAACTATAGAAAATTCATTTATGCTACTTTAAATTCTATTAATACCAATAAATTAGCGAATCTTTCAAATATTTTAATTCGATCAAAACAAAAAACCCTCCTATTTGGCACCTTTTGCAACTTTGGAAGCACTTTTGATACAGTTATTAATCACCTATCTCTTAAAAAAGATACTCTAAATACACTGGCCGTTTCAAATTTAAAAAAGCTTAAAAATTCGTTTGAAAAATTATTATCTATAAAAACAGATATCTCAAAAATGTTAGAACAGCTTTTATTAGATTATAAAGATTATATAAATTCTACAAGAACAGATGTTGATAAGCTTGAATCTTATTTAACGGAACTTTACAAGCAAATTGCAAAAAAAAGTTTCCAAGCAACAGGGCTGAAAAATAACATATTATCAATAAGCAACCTTTAAAGTCATGTTATTGGAATTGATGTTATGTAAAAACCTATCCTTTTTATAAAGGATAGGTTTAATAGTGGGTTATTCTTTCTAAATCTAATATTATAGAAAGAGTAATTCACCGGAAGCTTAATAAAACCTAAATTAAAATCTGCTTAACACAGCAAAGTAATTCAAATGATATTTTATAGAAAAACTAATCTACAAGCTCAAAATCTAATAACTTGCGCTAATGCTTAATTATCAAAACTTTATTATTAGGGGCAATAATATGAAAAAACTTTTCACATTATTATTAATTTTAATTTGACAATACAAATCTTTACAACACAAGATAAATAAGATAGTGTTGGAAAAGTTTTTGGCTGCTATATTGCAGCCGCAATAATATGAAATATAAAAGCGAAAAAGTATCTGCATGGGTATCAATATAATTTACGTTTCCTTGGGAATTTTTCAATTAGCACTAATTATTAATTTATTAATGCCAGTTAGTTTCGATTGATTTGGCTTTTAGTTTAATCTTTTGTATACTATTAGATACTATTTA
>NZ_CP132452.1:0-54575 GCF_032595795.2 Borreliella americana
TAAAGATAATTTATTAGTATACTAATAAATTATCTTCTAGGATTAAAGAATTATAATACACATTGTATTAAATTGATATAAAAACCCAAAGTATGTTAACCTATATAAGATGTAGCGATTCAAGCCAATCCTAACACAATTTTGCTTTTTAATACGAATACATCTATCAAAAACTTTTATTTTAAATAAAAAAACTACATTAATCAAAAAATTTTTTAAAAAAATTCATTATAAACATTAATTTGAATTAAGAATTAAAAATTATATAAACGGCTTAGAAAGTTAAAACATAAAAACATTATAAAAACTTACTTAATGTCATTAATAAGTGGTCCTAAAAGATTTCAAAAAGAGATAAATTGAAGATTAATCTAGGCCCAACAAGAAATAAATATAATAAAATTTAAAGTTTTAAGACAATATATTGGTCAAAAGAATCTCAAATAACATGGATAACTATCAGATAGTATTATTCTTGCAAAAGAGCTTTGAATGAATATATGGTTCACTTTAAAAGCTTGCTTTTCAAACTTAATTAAACTTTTTAAAAGTCTTCTTTTACTTTTAATTTATCTTCTTTAATCTTAGAAATTTTAAAAAATCTATTACTATAGAAACAAACAAAATCAATCTAAACTTTATGTGCTTGCAATAAATTGATATTTAAATTGATATTAATTTATTATAAATTGCGCTAATATGTTACTTGTCAAAACTTACTATTAGGAGATAATAAAAATATGAAAAAAATTTTCACATTAATATTAATTTTTGGGTTAACAATTCAAATCTTTGCCACAAAAAAAGACATACAAGATCGAATTGAAAAAGGTATTGAAAGTTTTAATAAATATGATAAAGAGAAAAAAAATCCAATGGGGCCATTCCTTTTAAATTTATTTTTGCCTTTTGGGATAGGATCCTTTGTCCAAGGAGATTATATTGGTGGAGGCTCGGTGCTTGGATTTAATTTATTGGGAGCAATCCTTTGGGGAACTGGAATTATTCTTAATCACCGTGAAACACAATTAAACGGATACATACTAATAGGGGTGGGAGCAAGCATGGTTTTAACATCCTATATAGCTTCACTTATTATTCCATTTACATTTGCAAATCGGCACAATGAAAATCTTAAAAAGAAACTAAGCGCTGAGCTTGCGGGGTTTGAACCCAATTTTGATCTTGGAATAAACGGATTCCAATTGTCGTTTAAAAAAAATTATTAAATTAACATTAGATAATAAAATAATTTTATTATCTAATGTTAATTTTAAAAATTAATTTGCCAACAAAGAAAGTATTCACACCAACGCTTTTGTTCGCTTATAAATTGCACTTAAAATATCCTTATCCTTAAATACTAAAATTCTTGCAATCTTGCCGAAAACTCAGCCCAATTAAAAATTATTCTTAATGCCAAATTGGTACAATATTTTTAACAATTATTAATAATAATTAATTAATTAAAATGTTCTAAACATATTATTAAAATGCTATAATTACTAATTATTATTAATAATAATTAAAATACTTTTTAAGGAGACTATTTTGAAAAAAACGATTATTGTATTTATAATATTAGCACTAATGCTTAATTGCAAAAACAAAAATAATGATACTGAGCCAAACAACGATCTAGATGAAAAATCTCAAAAATCGCAAGCTAAATCAAATCTAGTTGATGAAGATAGAATTGAATTTAGCAAAGCAACGCCTTTAGAAAAATTAGTAAGCAGATTAAACTTAAATAACACGGAAAAAGAAACACTAACATTTTTAACAAACTTATTAAAAGAAAAACTAGTAGACCCAAATATTGGCTTACATTTTAAAAATATCGGTGGAGATGAAAGCAAAATAGAAGAGTCTGTACAAAAATTTATATCAGATCTAAAAGAAGATGAAATAAAAGATCTGCTTGCAAAAATTAAAGAAAATAAAGATAAAAAAGAAAAAGATCTAGAAGAGCTAAATACTTATAAAAGCATACTTGCTAGCGGATTTGATGGAATTTTTAATCAAGCAGATTCCAAAACCATACTTAATACTCTGAAAGAGACTATATAGCAAGCTAAAGTTTAAAATTTATAATTAATTTTAAAAAGCTAGTGGTTTTAAACTGCTAGCTTTTAAAATAACTTTTTAGTCAATCAACGAATTAAATGCAAAACTTGCGCTTTTTATCTTGGGATATTTTTCAATTATTTTTTTCATAGTAACATTAAAAAGCTTAGAATCAAGCGAAATTCTGTAAACTTTTTCGTTTTTTGGATACTGCTTGTATTTAATGGTAATCTCAGCAATCATATCGCTCCAAGTTCCATTATTATAAAGAGAAACAAAAGCCTCAATCAATTTTTTAGCATCACTAGAACCAAAAGGATATGCGGTTACAAGACCAGATTCAATTGATTTTTCAGACATTGGAAGTCTTCCCCAAAATCCGCCTTTATTTTCATTAAAATTTATATCATTTCCTTTGCTTATTAATTTAAACCCAGAAACAGAATAAACCGGATCACTCTCACTAGTAGTTTCAAAAACTATTATAGGCATGGCATAAGAAATATAACTTCCATCAACAGGAGAAACAAGATAAGAATACTTAATGCCCCTAAGCTCTTTAATAAAATCTCCACGCTCATCAAACAAATCTCTGGCTTTAATTTTTATCCAACGAACAGAAACTGCCCAAATAAAAGCATTTATTGATTTTGTTCCTTCTAAAAAATCTATTTTAGAGTAATCAATAAATTTATTTTTATTCTCAAAGGCCCTGTGGGTTTCATAATTTTGCAAATCATAACCGGCTCCAGAACCTTCAGAAAAAAGCCCAAAATTCATTGCTTCTAAAGCTCTTTTTTCCTGGCCCGTCTTGCTTGATCCACGCTCCCCAATAGGCTTATTGCTTCCATTTCCCTCCATTTTTGAATTATCATCTAAATTACACCCTAGAACTAAAACCACAAAGGATACAATGACTCTTTTCAAAATGCTCCCCCTTTAAACTTTTAAAATTTTAAAATTTTATCTAATATTTAAAATTTTTAAATTAGATTATTAGAAGCAAATGTAGATCAATTAACAAAAAAATCAAAATAAAAACTTTAGCGTCTGCTAATTTCTTTTATTAGGCCGTTTAACATGCTATTTATATAATCATAAAGTTTTTTATTCTTGCCAATATTGTTGTAATAAAGTTTAAAAATTTCTAAAAGAGAATTTCTAACTTTAAAAATCAATACTCTTTTGTTTTTATTTCTAATAGAGCCTAATGCTTGCTTGAAAGATTTGCGTGATTTTTCCATTTCTTTTAAAAACCTATTAACATCGTAATTTAATGTTATTTCCTCTAACTTTCTTAATATCAACCTAGTATATTCCTTTCCAAGCCTTTTAAACAAATCGTCAAGATTTTCAAAATCCAATTCTCCGTCTAGCAAAACCCTGCAAAATTGCAAAGTCTCTTCTTCTTCATCTGTTAAATTACGCTTCCAATTTAAATGCCAATCAAGCTCTGATTTTGTGGTAAGAGAAAAATTTTTTAATTCAAGAAGTTCTTTGCTAACGCTACTAATTTGTTGATCTACTGTTTTTTCAAGAGCAACAAGAATGTCTGCGCTTGAACCACCCGCATTAATCTTGGTTAGATAAAATTGTTGACACAAATTCATATCTAGAAGAGAAATTTCATCTTCTCTATCACTTTTATCGGAATAATTTCCAATCAATCGCACTAAAGTGCTCATTTTAGAAGACAAATCTCCCCAACGCTTTTTTCCTATATCAATCAAAAACTGATTAACATCTTTTTCGCTGTATTTATATTTTGCTAACACCTCATCATTGTTTAAAAGCCACCCACCAAGAGCATATCTATTCTCATCATTTTGCAAAGATTTCTTAAAAAACTCAAAATTTTTGTCTTCTTCCAAGTTTAAATGGGGAATCCAAATCTCATCATGAGCATTTTTCGGCAAAGCTTTACCATATCTTGACTTACCAATGTTGTGCTTTGAAAAAGTTTCTTGCAAAAACTCAGAATTATCTAAATTGTCAAAATCATTGCTCAATTGATCCCGGTCTTTAGGTATTAAATTTTTAGAATTTCTTAAAGTTTGCAAACCCTTTTTAAAGTCTTTAGATTTTCTTAATGCATAGCCATTCTTTTTGCTTTCAAAATTACTTAGCCCAAAATCTTTAAGCCCATTGTTCTTAGAATCTAAAGATTTGTTTTCGTTGCTTATTAAATTTTGCTTATTGCTAGAAGTGGTGTTTTTTAAATCTTCTTCTAAAGATTTGCCCTTACAATTAACAAACAACGGGAAACTAATAATAACTGCAATTCCTATTTTATTCATAAATTTAATTACCTCTATTTAATTATCGGTTTAAATAAAAATATAGCTCACTTTACATACACTAAATGTATACATCATATTATTCATTACTATAAAAGGAATTAGGATCGACATTATTTTAATAAATAGTTTTTTAAAATAAAAAAACTATTTAAAACAACTTAAATAAAGTTTTAATACTAAATTAATCCAATAATGCCTTTTAAAGCAAAAAAATATTAATAATCTGTGTTATTTAATAATCTAAAAATTGCACAGATAAATTAAAATTATTAACATCAACCTAAATCATAGAAATTAAAATTTTCAAATCTAGACATAGTTGACACAAAATAAACAACCATAAACAGAAAGATTAACTCTTAAGATAAGAGTTAATCTAGGAGTTGATTAAAAGAAAAAAGCTAAAACGAAGCAGATGCATCATAATTTTTTACAAGATTACAAGCCTCTTCAATGTTTTTGGTAGTCATAAAAGATTGTCGCAAATTATCTATGTAGGTTTTTTCAATCTGTAGCAATTGCTGTTTGGCATTGGCAACATCTACAGCATTTGAGCTCTCAAGAGCCATTTTGGCCTTTCTTTTGGCCTTTAAACACTTAACAACAGTAGCAAGCATTTCTTTTATTTTCTCTTCATTTAAATTAAAAATTTGATTAAACTTGTCGGGATTGCTATCAAGAACTACCTGTTCAAGAAAAAACAAAGCTTCTTTTTGGTCATCATTTAAAGAGTCTACAAAAGAAATTTTAAGTTCTTTATTTGATGCACCATTAGAAGCATTTAAAACCTTTGAAGGCCTTCTCCTAAGATCAGAATAATTAAATTCTTTACAAGAAAAAAATAATAAAATAACAAATAATAAAATATTTTTCATACGTCTCCCACACACATTACTATTATGTAAATATTTAAATTTTAAAAATTAAATAAACTTTTTTAAAAAAAATATAAATTATAATATATCTCAACATTTAAAATAATAAACATTTTGTAAAACTTTATAGCAATATCGAATAAAATATGTTAAAATGACTTTGGTATTTAAAAATGGAAATTAAAATTGATGAAAAATTTAATATAGTATTTAACAACGATCTTAAATTAATAGAAAACATTGAAGAACAAAAACAGCGTTTATTTTTTTATCTTAAGACACCAAAAGGTAGTTTAAAGGAAAATCCAAATTATGGGCTTGACTACAGCTTTTACTTTAAACTTTGCAAAGCTAATAAACTAGAATCTATTAAAAATTTTTTTTTAAACCTTTCAAAAGAACTCAAAATAGACCTTATTAACGTAAGGCCAAGTATTAAAAACAAAACAATAACAATAAATTTTTTCTTTTTAGGAAAAGACAATTTAAAAATGGATTTTAAAATATGAGTATAATTTTTGACAAAAACTTGGGAATATTGGAAAAAACAATAGAAGAAATTCAAAATGAAAAAAAACATATGCTTAGAACAAAATACGGCATAAACATTAAAGAAAATTCAATTTACGACATAATAAACTTTCCAAGTTCAAGTATTGATAAACAAATATCAGAGGCCTTAAAAGAACTTTTTTCCAAAATAAAAGAAAATGGAAGCTACTTTAATGCACTCAAAGAAGACTTAAGCACACCCAAAAGCTCAACTTACGAAGCAATAAGAAAAGCCCTGCTAAATGTTGAAGGGGTTAAGCACATAAATATTTTAAGTGGGCCTGGAACAATTAACCTTTATTTAATACTAAAAGACGATTGCTTTAAAGACCAGGAGAAAAAGCAAATCAAAATTGAAACTAAAGAAAATATTTGGCAAGCAATCTACTATACAGCACCAAGTGGAACAGTTTTTAAAGGTGACATTGAGATTGAGTTTTTAAACAAACACAACCAAAAAAAAACATACAAATTCAGCTTGGGCAAGAAGAAATACGCATATCTTAAAGCAGTCTACAAAACAGAAGCAAAAGACGCAATCTACAAAGAAATAGACACTCAAATTAGAGACATTTACAACAAAATATTAACCGACAAATACATTGAAATGGGAACATCTTTTAGATATCAAGACTTTCTTGCACCAGTTAGCATTATCCGGGGAATAAAAGAGCTTAAAATAGGAATTTGTATTAAAAATGATGAGACAAAAAAAATCACACAACTTAATGATGGTGATTTTACATTCAATAAAGACGAAAACACCAAAGAGGATGAAATTATTATTTTTGATACAAACAAAAGACTGCTTATTAACAGAGAATAAAAATGAATAAAGAGATCCCAAAATTTTTAGAAAATACCCAAATTGAAAAATTCATTTGCAATGAGCTTGATTACAAAAAAGAAATACTAAGAGAACTAAAAGACCTGCTTGCAAACTTTAACACAATTGACGTTAAAAAGAGCATTAACTCCAAATACATTGCATTGCTAATGCTTTCAATATTTAACGCATTTCACTTTAAAAAAGAGCTTGACAAAAATCTTGTCAACTCTTTAGATGCCATTATTTTTGCAATAAAGTCCATTGGCACTGATGAGAGCTTTATCGTGCTCTTTAAAGCCTTTTTACACGCAAATGTAGAAGTCAGCTCAAACGAAAAGGTCCCAGGCGAAATAATAATAAAATTGCTTGGAAACATTAAGTCTCCTATTGAATTTAATGTTGCAGCAAAAAATCAAAACAAGCTAAAAAAAATAGCCGCAAAGCACGCCGGGCTTAAAAAAACTCTAACTTCTAACTATATGCCCAAAGATTACAAAAATTCAGTATATGAATTTATTAAAATATTAATTCCCATAGGAAGAATAGTTAAAATCATAGACAAAAAACAAATAGAAATAAAAGGCACAAGAACAAAAAAATTTAGCACAGCAGATCATTTTTTTTAACCTTCTGCTTAAATAGCTTATCAATAAAATTTAAAACTTAAAGAAATTTAAAAGGAGAATTTATGAATACCAACGAACCACAAGAAAGCGTACAAATAAAAGACTTAAACAGAAAAACAAAAGTTAATCAAAGCGACCTTATTCCTATTGATGACATAGTAGAAGATACTTGTGCAATCACATACAAACATCTCCTAGAACAAATACAAAAAGACACATTTTATAACAACGAATTTGGATGCTTTAAAAAAGCAATAAAAGAGATAATTAGCAAGGAACTTTTAGAAAACACAGAATATATAAAAAACATTTACATTAAAGTAATCTCAAAGCTTTTAAATCTAAAAACGCCACTTGAAAACATAGATTTTGATACTGTTTTTAGAAAAGTTAAATCTACACTTATTGAGAGTCTAAAGCATACAAACACAAAACCATCTTCAAGCAAAATTTCAATTTATAACTCAGAAACAAAAGATATTGAATTTATTCAATTTGAAATCTTGATTGAAAGTTTAAAAGAATTTCTTGCGGAAAAATCTGAAATAAATGAGCTTAAAAGCAACCTAACGGGGTGCGTACAAACAAAAGATTTTACAGATAAATTTCGAAACTCTTTTCAATTAATACCCAAACATAGTTTTGATACAAAAAATGAACAGCTTGTAAGCTGTTATGAACAAGGAATTCCACAAATTGTAAACGTTCCTATTTGGTGGCAAGGAAAACCAAACGACTTTGGAGGACTACACACAATAATTGATGATGTTAGAATAATGGAATTCCAATATAAAAATAAAGCTACAACCGTTGTGCTTAAAAACAGAAGTAGCACATCAATTGTAATAAACGAATCACAAAAGGACAATTACATTTACTTACAAATAACTGCAGAAATCAGATATTCAAGCTCAACAGAAAATCACAATAAACAATTTTACCTTCAATTTGAAAAAAGCTCTGCAAAAATTCTAATAGCTTCATTTTCTTCTCAAAACATGCCCACACTTAAAACACCAATTTATAATGGTTGGTACTACGTTGGATCGGGCAAACTAAGCACGGGAGAAGAAATGCCAATACTAAACAAAGCATAAAAAATAAATAAAAGGAGATATTTATGGATACAATACTTATTTTTTTGTCAACAATTGACAATACAAAACTAATTATACTAGGGGGATTTATTGTGCTGGCAATAACGCCAATGATTTTAGCAATAAAACCACAGTTTAGAGAAAATTTAATTTTGCTTATCAAAAAACTCTTAAAAAATACAAATAAAAAGGAAACAAAATGAACAGTAAAACGAATATCAACTCTGGCATTGAGGCTTTAAATAATTTATATGATTTTCTAAAAAGCAGCGATTCTCCAACAGAAGTCAAAGTGGAAAAAGGAATATATTTGGGGCTTAATCTTTACAATCTAATAATAAGCATATATAAGGACAAAATTACAGCCCTTGAGAAGGAAGAATCATTAAAACTATTAAATGAAATTGAAAATGTCAATAATAAAATTACTCAACTTATATCAAGCATTAATGATGAGAGAGATGTAAGCATTATTGAGCATTTAAGAGAAGAGAGAAATGAACTAATGGCAATCAAAACTCAAGCACTCCAAGAAGAAATAAAAGAGCTCGTAGAAGGTCCAAGCACCACTAACAACAAAACCCAAAACTTAAAAGAAAATAAAGGAGATAAAATTGCAAATTAAAAATTTTCCTTTTTTGTTTTTATTAAACATTCTTATAATCTTTTCGTGCTCTACAATAGCAAGCCTTCCAGAAGAACCATCATCCCCAAAAGAGTCAACATTAAAGGCTTTAAGCTTATATGAAGCGCATCTTTCAAGCTATATTATGTACTTACAAACATTTCTTGTAAAAACTAAACAAAAAGTAAATAATAAAAATTATCCTGAGTTTACGCTTTTTGATACAAGCAAATTAGAAAAAGATCAGACTCTAAAATCAATCAAAACAAACATTGATGCTTTAAAAAAGCACATTGACAAAATAAAACCAATTGCAATGCAGATTTACAAAAAATACTCAAAAAATATACCTTAAAAGACATTTAACTTTTCTTTTTCCTGAAAGTCCCAGTTATGGGACTTTTTTTAATAAAAAGTCTAGATTAAATCCAAGCTTAATTAAAATCAAACCTAATTAAAATTAAAATTAAAATTAATTAATGTTATTATCATTTTATTTTTTTTTAATTTTCTATTTGTTATTTTTTAATCTTATAATATAATTATACTTGTATTAAGTTATATTAATATAAAAGGAGAATATATTATGAAAAAATATTTATTGGGAATAGGTCTAATATTAGCCTTAATAGCATGTAAGCAAAATGTTAGCAGCCTTGACGAAAAAAACAGCGTTTCAGTAGATTTGCCTGGTGAAATGAAAGTTCTTGTAAGCAAGGAAAAAGACAAGGACGGCAAGTACGAGCTAATGGCAACAGTAGACAAGCTTGAGCTTAAAGGAACTTCTGAGAAAAGCAATGGATCTGGAGTACTTGAAGGCGTAAAAGCTGACAAAAGTAAAGTAAAATTAACAATTTCTGATGATTTAAGTCAAACCACACTTGAAGTTTTCAAAGAAGATGGCAAAACACTAGTATCAAAAAAAGTAACTTCCAAAGACAAGTCATCAACAGAAGAAAAATTCAATGAAAAAGGTGAAGTATCTGAAAAAACAATAACAAGAGCAGACGGAACCAGACTTGAATACACAGAAATTAAAAGCGATGGATCCGGAAAAGCTAAAGAGGTTTTAAAAGGCTATACTCTTGAAGGAACTTCAACTGCTGAAAAAACAACATTTATGATTAAAGAAGGAACTGTTACTTTAAGCAAAAATATTTCAAAATCTGGAGAAGTTTCAGTTGAACTTAATGACACTGACAGCACTGCTGGTACTAAAAAAACTGGGGCTTGGAATTCAGGCACTTCAACTTTAACAATTACTGTAAACAGCAAAAAAACTAAAGACCTTGTGTTTACAAAAGAAAACACAATTACAGTACAAAAATACGACTCAAATGGCACCAAATTAGAGGGGTCAGCAGTTGAACTTAAAACACTTGATGAAATTAAAGCAGCTTTAAAATAAGGAGAATTTAATTTATGAAGCAATATTTACTAGGATTTGCTTTGGCATTGGCTTTAATAGGATGTGCACAAAAAGGTGCTGAGACTAAAGACAATGATGAAAAACCTGCAAACTCAAACAAACAAGAACAACAAGGTAATAAACAAAATCCTACTAAATTAAAAGAAGATTCAGTAACTTTGTTTAATGGTAATGAAATTTTCGTAAGCAAAGAAAAAAATGACTCCGGCAACTATGATTTAAGAGCAATAATTGATCGGGTTGAGCTTAAAGGAACTTCCACTAAAAATAATGGTTCTGGAACCCTTGAAGGTGTAAAAACTGACAAGAGTAAAGTAAAATTAACAGTTTCTGATGATCTAAACACAGTAAAATTGGAAACATTTGATGCTAGCAACCAAAAAATTTCAAGCAAGGTTACTAAAAAACATGGGTCAATAACAGAGGAAACTTACAAAGCTAAAAAATTAGATTCCAAAAAGTTAACAAGATCAAATGATACTACACTTGAATATTCAGAGATTACAAATGAGGAAAATGCTACAAAAGCAGTAGAAACTCTTAAAAATGGCATTAAGTTTGAGGGAAGTCTTGTAGGTGGAAAAACAACATTGAAAATAACAGAAGGAACTGTTACTCTTACAAGAGAAATTGATAAAGATGGAAAAGTAAAAGTCTTTTTGAATGACACTACTTCTGGTTCTACCAAAAAAACAGCGACATGGAGCGAAACTAATAGTACCTTAACAATTTCTGCTGACAGCAAAAAAACTAAAGATCTTGTGTTCTTAACAGATGGTACAATTACAGTACAAAAATATGACACATCTACAGGTACCAACTTAGAAGGCAAAGCAACTGAAATTAAAAATCTTTCAGACCTTAAAAATGCTTTAAAATAATATATAAATAAAACCCCCTACAAGGCATTAGCTAGCGTAGGAAGGGTTTATTACAACCTAAAAATTGAATTTATATATTTTTCAATTTGTTACTTCTAGAAAAAGTCTCCTAAGAGACTTTTTCTCTTTTAAAAAAGAGAAAACACAACAACAAACAAGCTAAACTATTTCGATTATTTGGCTATTTCGGTCTTTAATCTTTAAAATCAAAATAAAAAGCACAAATAAACTGCATGCACAAAACTTAAAAAAATTAATGGGGCTAATTCCTTCACCCAAGCCCAATTCTTGAATGAAGGATAAATAAATAAAATAATCTAAATTCTTAATAAGATTAAACCCATCGCCAATAAGCTTACTATTTTAAATAAAAATTAAAGCGTAAAAATAATTTACTCTTAATATAAGTTTATTATTTATTATATTTTATAGTTTATTACAAAAACTTACTTTTGTAAAGTATATTTAACAAATATTTATTAAATATACTTTTTTTTTATTTTTTATATAAAAATACTTTACTTTTTTAAGAAACTGTACTATTAATTAAGTTATAATTAAAGAAACTACTTATATTAGGAGTATAAAATTGAAAACATTAAAACAAAAATCACCAAGCACTACAAAAAAAGTAAAAAAAACTACAATCAACTTCCAACACAATTTGATTGTATTAATCTCTACTCTTAACTTTATCAACTTAAACTTTAAAAAATACACACAAAACAACATACTTTATTTCCTAAATAAAAACCTTGAAAGGAATAAACAAAAACCCATAAAACTCAAAACTCTACAAAACTATTTATACTCACTAGAGAAAAAATTTAAAGTCACGCGAAACTACTGTAAACATTTGGGAAAAAATTCTGGAAGTGAAACTTATTATAAACTTAAATACGAAAAAGAAAAATGCTATTTAATAATTAACACATACTTTAAAGAAAAAACAATAAATAAAATTAACGAATTTACGCAAAGAATAAAAAAATTCAATCAAATAAATAGTAGTGTTAAATGGGAGTGTTTTAATAATAATAATAATATATATAAATATAAAGAATATAGAAATATACACAAAAATTCTAAAAAAACAATAAATAATGAAATAATAAAAAAATATTTAAGCAAATGTAACTTTAAAACAGAAATTCCAGCGTTAATAATGAACCTAAAAACACCAAACAGAACCAAAATCTATCATTTAAGAAACCTAAAACACATTGAAAATGAACTTAAGGAAATAGACCCCAAAAGCATTGAAAAGCACATATCAAACACAATAAAAGAAAATGTAAACAATCCAGGGTATCTTTGCAAATTTTTCAAAAATAGTGGATATAAAAGAATAATAGATAAAATAAAAAAAACAGAGAAAAAATATATAAACAAAAAAGAAATTCTAAAAAAAATACTTGAAGAAAAAATAAAAGAATTAGAAAATGAACAATATAAAAAAGAAGATCTTGAAAAGTTTTTTAGAAAAACATACGAAATTTACAAAATAAAACCACATTTCATAATAGAGCACAAAAAATATCCAGATTTAGATAAGCTAGTAAAAAGAGCAAAAACAGAATCCTCTAAAATCCAAGATAAAATGATAAAATTAAAAAGTATAAAAAACAACATTTTTAGTATATTATTAGAACAGTTAAGGCATAAAGTAGATGATGATAAGCTAGTTCCTGCTTTAAAAAAATTCATTGAAAATGAGCCTGACCTTAAATATAGCAAGGTATTTGACAATTCCTACTATAATAATTTGATTGAAATAGTGGGCTAAAGAGAAAATGTACAGTTTAGCTTTACTATTAAGGAAAAAGGAAAAAAATGACGGCTTTACTTGAACGATTAAAGCAAAAGCAAAAAGAATTAAAATTGAACGCAGACAACAAACCAAAGACAAAAAAAGAAAAAAAGGCTAACGTCTTTTCTAAGATTGAGGAGGTTAAAGGTAGAAAGATATACCATACTAAAATCTTTAATGACTTTTATACATTTGGAATAAGCAAGAATGAACCTACGAAATTTTTCATTTCTTTAAGAGGAATTTTTAACATAGAGGACATAAGCATGTTTCATTTATTCTCTGTAAGAGAAGATGATGAATTTATGGGAATTCATTATGGAATAAGAAAACTTGATAAAGCATTTATTGTAAAGAACTTCAACAAGAAAGAAACTTACACTCTTAGAAAATGTGAATACATTGAATTCAAGTTTAAAAAAGGTTCTGTTTTTTGTTATTTAAACGGTCTTCATATTTTACTTAAAAAGGACAGGGTAAACAGCCCCTATTACAACACGCTGTTAAATATTATTTTAGAACTAGAAACCGAACTCTACGCTTTTTATAGCAAAAAATTGTCAAAAGGGGGAATTATTCCTGAATGGATAAAAAAGAGACAAAAGTAATAACAATTGCAAGTATAAAAGGTGGTGTTGGCAAGAGCACAACAAGTTTAATTTTTGCCACATTGCTATCAATTAAATGTAAGGTTCTTTTAATAGATATTGATACTCAAGCCTCAACAACAAGTTATTTTTTTAATAGGATTAAGGACAAGAATATAGATTTAATAAATAGAAATATATATGAAGTATTAATATCAAATTTACACATAGATAATGCATTAATAACAATTAACAAAAATCTAGATTTAATTCCAAGTTATTTAACATTACATAAATTTAATTCAGAATCTATTCCATATAAAGAATTTAAATTAAAAGAACAGCTAAAGTTGCTAAGCAATCATTACGATTATATAATACTTGATACAAATCCCAGCTTAGATTTCACCCTAACAAATGCTCTTGTGTGTAGCAATGACATAATAATACCAATAACAGCAGAGAAATGGGCAGTTGAAAGTTTAGATTTGTTTACTTTTTTTATGAACAAGCTATTATTAACTTTGCCAACGTATTTAATTAATACTAAATTTAAAAAAAACAACACCCACAGAGAACTCTTAAAGGTTTTAGAAAAAAACAGTAATTTTTTAGGAACAATATCTGAAAGAGAGGATTTAAATAAAAGAATAGCAAAAAATGATAAATTTGATTTGACGAAGGATTACATAATAGAGTACCAAAATACGCTTGCTGCGTTTTTAAGTAAATCAAGTTACGTACACTAAGTGTACTCAAATTGTAAAGGAGGAGCATAATGGATATAAAGATAAATAAAAGAAATTTATCTGAGAGCGCTACAGAAGAAGAACAAGCTCTTATTCATTATAATAAGCTTAAAGAAAAATTAAACATTAACTTCCAAAAAGAAATTTATTGCAAAATAGAAGCAATGAAGGTTTTAAAAGAAATTAAAGATAAAGAATATTATAAACTTGACAATTATTCCAGTTTTGATGATTTTGCAAAAGACTATAGACTTGCTAGAACTCAAACGTATAAGTATCTTAAAATTGCAACAGCAATAGAAGAAGGTCTTATTGAAGAAAAGTATGTGGTTAAAAACGGAATCAATGATACAATTTATCTTCTTAAAACAAAAGAAAGTCCAAGTTTAAAAAAATCTAACCAAAACCCAATAAAACCACTAAGATTTCAGCTTAAAAAGGAAGAATCTTATTCTTTTTATAAAAAAAACGCAAAGCTTACAAGCTTTCTTTTGGAGAAAATTTTTTTTGAGGAAAAAGATTTTTTATCAAAAATAATTAAAGAATTTGAAGCTTTAAGAAATAAACAAAAATGAAATATTTATTTGCAAAACTTGAAAAGTTAGTGTATACTTTATAGGTACAGACTGACACGCAATGTGTCGCTCTTAATATAAGGACCTGTTACCTTAAAGGGTTTATTGGGGAGTCTTTAAAAAGAAATTCCAATAAACCCTTTAACTTTTGATTTAAAGTTTTTATTTTTTAACGTTAATTTTTGGAAAAATTTAGAAAAGTATTTACAAAACATGAATTTTTTTATACTATAGTATTAGTAAAAAACTTATATTAGGGGTTAAGATGAAAAGGCTTAATAAGATCAAAAGGAAAGAATGCCACAAGCTTTTAATTGAAACTTTTGCCACTATTAAAAACAATGGGTTTGAGTGGCTTGGTTCTAACAATATTAAAGATTCTTAAAACCGAATGTTTTCTTATTAAGCTTTTAGATTCTAAAGTTTAAATAAAAATTGGTTAGGAATGTTTAATTGTTTAAAAAATATATTTAAAAATTGTGTATTTAAAAATGTTTGTTGAGAAAATATTACAAAGTAATTCAGAATTGTTTGAAGACGTTCAAAAGTCCGGATGTTATTTTTTATCTTTGCACTATTGGATATTTGTTTTAACAGGGGTCGATTTTACAATAAAAGACGTTAATTTAAATTACCAGCGGTTTTTGGAATTGGGCTTTATAAGAAATGATTGTTATATTTTAAATCCATGTAAAATTCTTAATTATTATAGAATATTTTCAAAGGTCAGATATGAGGGTCCGCTTTATTTGCCTAAAGCTGGCATAGAGTTTGAAATAACAGAGATTAAGGTTAAAGATCAAAAGTTTGTGCACTTTCTTGTAATGGACAATAATAAGGTACTTTACGACAGTCTTGATTTAAAGTCTAAGGGAAAGAAATTTCAAATAACATCAAAAAGGATATTTAATTATTTTATTTGAAAATATTAATGGCACTTTTAAATTGTATGAACTTCAAGGCCAAGCCAATCCCCAAGGCAATTTTTATAAGGGGAAGGCCTTGGCCTATTTTACAATTGTTAGATTAAAAATGCTGCTTAACTGCTACTATTAGAAGTAGCCTCTTTCTTCTTCTTTAGGTTCTCGAGGCCGGCTTCTTGTTTTTTCTTAACATTTGCCAATTTCACCTTCATATCTTTTGCAATCCCAATTACTCCTTCAGCTGTAGTTGCAGGATGAGTTTCGGCTGCTTTTGAGACCGTTCCGGTCATGTTTTGTATTCCAATTTCTTCTAGTGGCTTTGAGACTTCAATCATTAAATCATACATTGCTGAGAATGCACCACTACCGCCAGTCCCTTTAAGCTTGGTGGCTTCCTCTTCTATTGCTGTTACAAACTTTTCTGCTGCTTCAATAGCTCTCAGTTTCGCTTTTAATATGAATTCAGGTTTCCCTGATACCATACTGCCTGTTTTTGTATCTTTGAAGTTTTCAAATTTTACGCCGTTAGCAGCAGCCTCTTTTTTAATTTTATCTATTTCATCTGCAATGTCTTTTGCCGATGTTTCTAATCTAATTTTTGTTTCTCCTGTTAGGCCGCATGATATGAGCAGGTTAACAAGTATAGTTAGTTTAAGTAAATTTTTAAAAGTTGTTTTACTAGTTTTAGTATATTTCATAAAATTTATCCTTTTTTTTGAATTTTAATAAAAGCAATAAGCTAATATTAATATTATTAAATTGTAAATATTAGGACGAGCTAAAAATTTTACTTTTAGTTCATTCTAATGACAATATTTTTAATATTTATTTTCTTTTTTTGCTTTTGTTATTTTTTCCTCCCCACTATTTTCAATATTTTGTTTTACTTTAACTGCTTTTAGTTGATTTTCTATTTGGGCTTTAATTAACCACAAGCAATCTTTAATCTTTCGGCTGTGATATAGGATTACTTTTAGTTTTCCCTAAAATACGGGGTTTAGGCCAATTGTTCCAACGTTTTCTAGTAATTTTACAACTTCAAGCATAAGTAAAACATAGCCAAGAACTTACCACTGTTTCGAGTCTCTTTAAGGCCCAAGGCTTCTTCCTCTACTATCTTAAGGAACTTTTTCCTATTTTTTTACCAGCGGCTTGTACTTTTGCTTTTCTTAAGGCCATTTAGCCACCCATCACCTTAGAGCTGGTTTTATGGTCTTTAAAAGCTGCAAAAAGTACACCTTTCTTAGCGGCTTCTTTTTTAATTTCAATTTTGTTTTTAAATCCCTAAAGGATGATTTAAGAGCCACGTTTGTTTTTTTTTACGAATCCAATATTACATGCGACTAATAGATCAAAAAACAAGACCATAACTATTGAATTCAATTTTCCAATTTTCATTTGTTACCTCCTTTACCTTTATATTAGATTTATTTAAATCTAAATTTTAGCCCATTTTATTGAAAATAAAATAAATTAGCCAATAAGGGCGACATAAAAAGTTAATATAATTTTTAGATTTGTACTGAATTGCAAAGCTTTTATTGTAAACTCGCATTAGTTTGAATTTTATTTTTATTTTTATTGGGGGTATGAATTTGTTTTATGTAAATATAGCAGTAACATTGTTTGGAATTACAAGCTTGCTATGCAATCTGGCTTGTAATTTGAAGATTTATTTCCAGTTTGCCAAAATATTACAAATTGGTCAGTTTTAAATTAAATCAAAGATCTAAAAGAATTTAGGTCTTGAAAATAAAAGAGAAGTCATGCTCCCGCAATTTATTGGCTTCTCTTTCAAGTATTTTGACTATTTTGACATTGCTTTATTTTTTAATTAGGAGTATAAGCGGGATTGGCAGGCTTAAAAGGTATAACAATACCCTTTACGCCCTTAAAGAATTGTTCTTTTTTGTTTGCTTTAGGGCTATTTTATTTTTTACTTTTAATTATCATGCCCAGCAAACTTTCATTAGATGCATTGTTTCCAGTAGCTTATATTAAGCGCTTTGATTTTTCATTTTGTTTGTTAGCAACAATTTCTTTGATTTTTGTTTCTTGCTCCCGAGTAAATACCCCGCCATTCAGATTACACAACAATATTATTGCTGGCAACAGAATATATTTTATTTTAAATATTCCCTTCTCCTTTTACCATTTATTTATTTATTTTATTAATTTTATTTTATTCAAAATAATATATCTCTTTAATTAAATTATTCACAATAAAAAAACAATAATTTTTCTTGAGTTTTTAAAAGAACTTAATTAAAATAAAATAATGATATTTAAAAATAGAAAAGAAGAATATATTTTTTTATTTAAAAAAGGTTTAAAAGATTTAGATATCGCTCAAATTTTAGGTGTTAGCGAATCTTTTGTAGCAAAAGCCCGAAACAAATATTTTAAATCCGGTGATTCTGTTTGTAAAAAGAGCTCTTTTTCTAGCGACTTAGTAGGAGAAAGTATTGCCAAAGTGTCTTTTGATGAGGAAAATTTTAACAATTTAGTACTGCTTGCTACAAAAAAGGCCTGTGAGCTTGAAAATGCTAAAAACGAGGTCGAAAGGTTGTTTTACGAGATAGTTTGTTCTTTTATTGATTCCCATCACAGATATAAAAATCTCAGCTTAGAGTCAATAAAAAAGGAGGCATTAATCTTGGATTTAAAGATTAGCAAACTGCAAATCGAGATTAGTGCTGATAAAAAAAAAGGCCCCAAGAACCAAGAAAGCCTTGAGAGAAAGCTTGCTGATAGGATTAAAGAAAGAGAAGAGATTGAAAAAAAGCTTATTACTATTTGCCTGAGAGAGGATTTTGATGTTCTTGTTAAGCTTAAATCTGTTTTAAGTAGCAAGAATTTAAAATTGGAGTAAAATTTGAAATTTTTTAGATCTTTTAAGTTTCTCAATCTTCAGAAAAAGTTTAAAAATAAGTTTAATATTAACATTTTGGATTATATTAAGCCCAAACCAATCAGCATTTGTTTTAAAGATTTTGAAAACAAACATTTAACTACCAAGCAAAAGGAAGTTCTTTTTGACATAGAAAGTAACAATTATTCAAAAGTAATATTTAGCGGCGGGATTGCAAGTGGTAAGACGTTTTTAGCCTCATATTTGCTTGTTAAAAAGCTTATTGAAAACAAATCTTTTTATGAAAAAGATACCAATAATTTTATTATAGGCAATTCTATTGGCTTATTAATGACAAATACTATAAAGCAAATAGAGAAAATTTGCAGCTTGCTAGGAATTGATTACCAGAAAAAGAAAAGCGGGCAGTCTTTTTGTAAGATAGCAGGCCTTAAGCTTAATATTTACGGAGGCAAAAACAGAGATGCTTTTTCTAAGATTCGTGGGGGCAATAGTGCAATAATTTATGTAAATGAAGCAACAGTAATTCACAGAGAAACTTTGCTTGAAGTGGTAAAAAGGCTTAGAAAGGGTAAAGAAATTATTATTTTTGATACAAATCCGGAAAGCCCCGCACACTATTTTAAAACAGACTATATTGAAAATACAGATGTTTTTAAGACATATAATTTTACAACGTACGACAACCCTTTAAATTCAGCAGATTTTATTCAAACCCAGGAGAAACTTTACAAACGTTTTCCCGCCTATAAAGCTCGTGTGCTTTGCGGAGAGTGGATTTCAAATGAATCTACACTATTTAATGAGATGATTTTCAATCAAGATTATGAATTTAAAAGCCCAATAATGTACATTGATCCCGCATTCTCAGTAGGCGGAGACAATACAGCTATTTGTGTTTTAGAACGCACCTTTGAGAAGTTTTATGCATATATTTATCAAGATCAAAAACCAGTAAGCGACAGCTTAATGCTTGCTTCCATTCAAGTTTTAATAGAAAATTTTAATGTAAATACCGTTTACATTGAGGAGAGAGATAGCACCAAAGGGGATGGAATCTTAACCAAAACAATTCTTTTCTTGAGAAACAAAAGCACTCACTATTTTAAAGTTGCACCAATAAAACCTTTGAGCAATAAATTTAAAAGAATATGTGCGCTTATTCCTTTGTTTGAAAGCCGCAAAATAGAATTTTTAAAAATAGTAAGTAAAAATGTAGTATCTGATATTTACAGCTACAAGGGAGACGGAAAAACAAAAGATGATGCACTTGATTCTCTTGCAAATGCGTATCTTCTTTTAACGCTAAATTATAAAGAAAAATTATTTCATTTCGGCAGGTTTAAATATTTATAATTTGATCTAAATTTTAGTTATTGATTTAAGTTTTTTGTAATGAATAATGATTTAAAAAGTTTTTGTCTTTTATGCTGATTTTGCAAAAAATTTCTGTTTGCCTTAAATCTAGGCTAAAACAATATTAAATAAATTTTTAAAATAATTAAACCATTATATTAAAAAATACAATGTTTTGTAAAAAAAATAAACTAAATATTCAATCTTTTAAAAGTTTTGAAAAATTATTTTTAAAGTTTAATTTTTTTGTGAAATATTATTGATGTGATTTATAATTTAATTTTATTATTTTTTATTTTAAAGGAGTTACCACGAAAAGCAGATTTTTTTATTTTTGTTCTCAAACTTTAATTTTTTTAGTTTTAATGCTTTTTAAGCACAATGTTAATTTTTAAAAAAGCTAAGTTTGAAATATTTAAGCTATTTTTTTTCAAAAAGAGAGTTTATTTTGCATCAATTTTGATTAGATTTTATTGGATTAGCTAAAAAATAGCATTAGAAGAATTTGCGAGGTTTGCCAAATTTGCCTAGTGCAAACATTTTTAAGATTTATCTATTCAATCTATTCAAATATATTTCAAGGAGAGAGAAATATGAGAATTGCCGGTCTTCTTTTTTTTTTTAATACGTCTTTTGGGTTGTAGTTATTTTAAAAAGTTAAACAATAAAAATTTATTAGCCAAAAATAAGAAGAAAGCCTCAGATTATAACAGAGAGTATTATCAGAAAAACAGAGAAAAACTTAAATTAAGAGCCAGAGAGCGATATCGTAGAAACAAAAAAAATAAATAAAAACAAATAGAAATAATTAAGTTTATTAAACTTATTAAAAATTTTAAAGCACGTTTATTGTTAAATAATATATTTAGATTAAATGGCAGATTTATGTCAAAGATGCATGTTTTTTGGTTATTTGAATAATTTTGTGCTTTTGAAATAAATTAAATTTTAATTAGGAGAATATGTATGAAGAGATATATTTATGTATATATCATTTCAGTAGCGGTAATTTCTTGTTATTTTAATGATTTTTCTGGTATGAAAAAAAGCAACTTTAATAAATATGATTTAAATTTTTCTGAGCTTTCTTTACCCGAGAGAGAAAATGCTATTTTAAAAATTCAAAGAAAATTTGAAAGCATAACTAATAAAATAAGCTCTAGGATATCTAATTATAGTGAGATTAAAGTTAGCAATTTTTTTAGCGAATCTAGTGAAGAAAAGATTAATCTTTTAAGCAAAATATTAGAGATTTTAAAAGTACAGCACGGATTAATAGAAAAAAGTAGCAATAGCTTAAGCAAGATTAACATATTAAGCGGAAGCAATTACGATGTTCTTGATCCACAGCCAGAATTAAAACTTTTAAATCAAAAATATTCAGATATAGATGAAAAATTAAGAGAAATATGTAGTTACATTCTTAGCAACAGCATTGATTTTAATAAGGTTTTAAAGGATTTGATTTATTTAAAAGAGAGCGCCTTGACGCTAATAAAAAGGTAAGCTTTTGTAATAAGTTTTTTATAAATAGAGTCAAAAATTAATGACTCTATTTATAAAAAATCATTTATTCTTCTAAAGGTTTTATTTCTGATAGGGCAAATCTTTCTGAATTATTTGTATTCCACCCTAGCCATTTATCGTTTTTAAAAAGATAGTTTCCCGCAACACTGTATATTGGAATTATTGGATAATCATTTTCAATAATTATTTCTTCTATCTTTTTTAATGTTTCTAATCTTAGTTTTTCATCCTCTTCAAGATCAGATTTTATTATAAGCTCATCAAGTTCGGGATTTGAATATCCGTAAGATACAAAATGCGAGCTTTTAGTTTCAAATATATTAAAAAATGCCATGGGATCTAAATAATCTCCTTGCCAGGACCTTACTGAGATCTCATATTGACCCTTTAGAACGTTTGATATGTGGTTGGTCCATGTTTCAGGTGCAATTTCTACATTAATATTTAAAACTTTTTTCCACTGGCTTTGAATAAAATTGGCAACTTCTTTTTCAAGATCATCGTTATTGTATTTTATTGTAAGAGTTGGAAAATTTTTCCCATCCGGATATCCAGCTTCGGCTAAAAGTTTTTCTGCTTTTCGTGGGTTGTATGGCTTAAGCTTTTTACCGTAATTATAGTTGTTAATATTAGGACTTATTTTTCTTGTTGCTTTAAAGTTATTATCAAGCGCTCTGTAGACCAGAGTTTCTCTGTCAATCGCAAGAGCCAATGCTTCTCTTACTTTTACATTGTCAAGAGGTTTGCCATTTGTGTTTAATGACAAAAACCCAATTTGATTAATGTCAGCTGTATAAAAATCTTCTCTTAAGATAAGCTCATTAACAAGAGTTAAGGGTATGTTGTTAAAAATGGCATCTATTTCATTGTGCTCATACATGCTGTAAATTCTGCGGGTGTCGTTTATAGTAACAAATATAAGTTCATTAATAGCAACGTTTTTAGCATCATAAAATTTTTTATTCTTTTCAAGAGTTATTTCTTCGTTTAAAGCTCTTCTTTTTAGCTTAAAAGGACCGCTTGTAACCATGTTTTCTGGGTTTGTCCATTTATTTCCAAACTTTTTAACAACGTGAATGGGAATAGGTATAAATATTGGGTTTGTAAGCATGTCAAGAAAATATGTTGTTGGGCGAGAGAGAGTTATTTCTAAAGTTTGTCCATTGATTACCTTTATTCCAACCTCATCTGCATGTAATTTTGTTTTGTGAAATTCTTGTGCATTTTTTATCTTTGATGTTAATAGGCTAATATTTGGCACATCAAGATCATTTTCTAAGGCCATTATGTAGGAATCTCTAATGGTGTTTGCTGTTATTTTAACGCCGTCACTCCAATAAATGTCGTCTCTTAAATAGAATGTATAACAGGTGTTGTCATAGGAAATGTCCCAATTTTTTGCAAGTCCCGGCCTGTATCCACCTGTTTTAGGATCACCCCTTAAAAGCCCGACAAATAGTTCGTTTATAATTAAATTACCCAGCCTATCGCTGCAAAATTGTGGATCAAGCGATGTTGGTTCGTTTCCAATGCCAATGCCAAAGATAATGTCATCTTTTGGTTTAGACGTTGTGCACGAGATTACAACAGCAATGCTAAGTGTTAAAAGCAACTTTTTTTTGATTATCATTTTATTATTGCCTCCTTTGTTTTTGTAATAGTTAATAGCAAATTATATTGCAATATTTTTTTAAAAGATTTTGTTCTACTTCTAAGTGCTCACGGGGCTTATTGTTTTTGTTTAAAGAAAATTTAAAGCAAAAGACTAAAAAAGAAACAATGTGTAAACAATGTGTCTTTAAAACTACAAATAGGGCCTTGAGGCCCTATTTGTAGTTTTAAAGAAGTTTTCAATGAATTGTTGATTTATAACAATAGACAAGTATATATCTCTCTTTGTTTTTTTTCAAATAAAATTTGAACCTTTATTGTATGTTATGACTTTTGGTGAAATGAAAATTTAAGTTTTAATTTCTTTTTTATTTTTAAAGAATAAAATAAAATAAAGAAAATCGATTGATTTTTTGTATGCCTTGAGAATGTTAGAAAATGAACTATAATGGGGATTTATTTTTCCAGTGGAGGTTTATAATGCAGAAAATAAACGTGGTATTCATGCTACTACCAGCTTTGTTTTCTTGTAGACAAAATTTTGGTGATGTTAAGGCGCTCACAGAAATTGATTCTAGGAATAGCATTTTTCTTATTACTGACGATGTAGTAGTTAAAGATCAAATTCCTAAAGAGATTTCTTTAACTCCCGAAGAAGTTCAAAAGTTAGAGACTTTAAAAATCTTTTTAAAAGATGCAATAGCCATTAATGGCAGAGATGAAAAGCTAAAAGTTGAGTACGAGAAATCTTATAAAGAATTTTTTGATTGGCTTTCTAAGAATATTGAGAGACAAAAAGAGTTTGTAAGCTTTTTTGACAATATTTTTAGCATTTTATCTAAAGCAGTAGATTTAAGCAAAAAGCAAAGACCTGATCCGCAATCTTTAGGTTTAGACTTTAAGGATTATGTTTGTCATAAAATTAAAAACAGCACTGGTGGATATTTAAGCTTATTTTTCCAAAAGGTAGCTGATGCATTTGGCGGTGATGCTTACAAAAAAGAGAATGACGAGCACAGCGAAAAGCCCGTAAAATGCAATGAAGAGATTTTTAAAGTAATTAAAATGGCGTTTACCGAAAGCGAGAATAACAACGAATTGAAAAATTTGAAAAATTGTGAGAGCAATAGTGAGCGCATTTGAAATATGATTTTTATAAAGACAGGTTCTAGACTTAACTTGTCTTTATTTTTTAAAAAAGACCTTTAAGTATCTTTTTAAGGATATATCTTTATTAGGGTATGAGTGATAAAAGTAACGTAAATAGCGATTTTCGAGATTTTGAATTTAATAGTATTAATAATGTTAATAATATTGAATTTGCCAAAGAATTATCAAAACAGGTGATTAATTCTGCTTTAGAAGTAGAGACTAATTTAAATAAAATTTTAAATACAAAGAATTTACATGATGCTCATTTAAAGGTCCAAAAGTCAAAATCAAAACTTATTTCTGTGATCGATCTAGCCAAAAAGCTAAACAATCATCTACTTTTAGAATTTGATAAAATTTCTGATTTTGATATTCCCATAACATTTAGGATTGTTGACCAGATTTTAAAAGTATTTTATTGGACAATAGTCAATTTTGATTTTCACACAGTAAGTGAGATTGACTCAGTAGTGTTAAAAGAGATTGATTTTTTACATGAAGATGAAGAAGGAATAAAATCAGCCGAAGAAGAGATTAGTGGCATTGA
Source organism: Borreliella americana (assembly GCF_032595795.2). Classification (NCBI taxonomy): domain Bacteria; kingdom Pseudomonadati; phylum Spirochaetota; class Spirochaetia; order Spirochaetales; family Borreliaceae; genus Borreliella; species Borreliella americana. Next base: position 24,991 of record NZ_CP132452.1, read on the forward strand.
AAATTTAAAGGCAAGAGAATTTCTCTGCGACCTACTATTGGTTATTAAATCTACATTTCAAGCAGACAAAGCTTTAATAAAAGCAATAAGAGCCTCTCTTTTAGCATCATCTTTTATTGCTCAACAGGGAATAGAAGGCAAAAAGATTTTATTTTCTTATGTTTAGATTAAGTTAATTGGGTTTTCTGTATTTTTCAATATTAAAAGGTAGAGAAATAGCTCTCTACCTTTTTAATATTTATTGGGATTGGATAAAGTATTAATTTAATTTTCTTTATAATATCATTTTACAATGTTTATTTTGTAACAATGCGAGCAAAAGTAAGTAGAATATTTTGTAAGCTTTACTTATATTCTTTAATTAATATTAGCATAAATACCTTAAAACATATTAATTTTTTTATAAAATTTTGAATCAATTTTAATATTGACATTTTATGTATCAATATTACTTAATAATTAATATTAAATAATACTTATTTGCATAAAAAACTGTTTTTGATATAATAATGTATATAATGATATTTAAAAAAATGATTAACGAATTTAAAATGGAAATAAAAAACAATAAATCCCAAATAAACCCTATTGATGTTTACAGATATTCAATTTTTTTTAGAAACTACATAGAAAGTACAGCAGAAGATGCGCTTAAGAATGGAATTAGTTTAAGCTTGCTTGAAACGTCTTGTTTAAAAGAAGGCAGTAAATCTCTTGTAAGCTTAAAGGTAGAGTTAAAAGAAGCTCTTCTTGAAGCAATGATAAGCTATAGATTTAATGGAGCAGGCTATATTTTAGTAAAACCCAAAAGTGAAGATGAAGATTTAAGCAAAAAGGTTAACAGCGAGTTACCAACAGGGTTTAAATATCTAGATTTTCAAAAAATTATTAACAAAAGAGATTCTAACTACATAGAGTACCTTTCAAATTCAAAAGACTCAGATGGTTTTGAGAAAGCAAGGGTTGTGAAAATAGATAAAAGCAGAGTAATAATTTATGAAAATTATGATTATGTTTTGGGCGTGCAAGAACCTGCTTACACGCAAAGTTTACTGCTTAACATTTGTCTTTTAGAACAAATTTATTTAGAAATAGAAAAAAGAATAAGAAATTATAATTTTTTGTTTTACAAAGACGAACATTTGGTAGAACTTGTTGAATCTTTAGAGATTGCAAAAGAAGAAATTAATGCCTTAGTAAACAGCAAAGGCAAAATATTTTCTACTTTTTTTAAAGCTCAAGAGCCAAACAAAAATTTTCAAGCATTAAGTAGCGTCTCTGACGAGCTTAGCCGAGAGCTTGGCAAGATTAAAAGCGCGCTAAACAATGATGGAATTTTTTATACAGCATCAGAGAATGCACGTCTAGAGGTAATAAAATATGATTTAGAATTTTTAAAAGACGCATTTGAACTTGTTAAAGCAAAAATTGGCGCTGATACTAAAGAGCCTTTAACCAGAAGTTTTAACGAACAAGTTAAAGGGCTTGGTAGCGGTGGCAAGGGAGACAAAAGCAATTATTATGATTATTTAAAAGGCGTTCAAGAATCTGTTGCCAATGCGTGCAATCTCAAGCTTAACAAATATTACAGATTAAATATGAAGTTTAATGAGCTTGAAGCTTTAAGCTATGAGCAAAGACTTCAAAAAGACAATTTGCTTCTTGATGTTTATTTTAAATATTTAGAGCTAATTAAAAATGAAAATCTAAGTGACAAGGCAAAAGAAAATCTAAAAGAACAATTAAGTTTGGTTATTTAAAAGGAGTAATTATGGAAAAAATGGCAACAAGTGCAGACAAAAACAGCCAAGAAGATTTAAAAGACACCAAAGCTAAAAACAATGAAGTTTTAAGCGACGCTTTGATTCGTGAGTTTTTGGAATATAAAAATCTCAAAAGTGAAAATGATAATTTAACTGGTAATTATTCTCACAATGACTTAAGAGAATCTGTTGAGATAAATAAACTTGCAAATGATAATTTAAGTTTTGAGTATAATACAGAAAATCTTTTAGCAAAAGGGTATTCTTTTAAAGAGGTTGTCAAAGGACAAGCCGAAGAGCTTATTAGAAAGTATGTAAAATCAGCGCAAATATTTGCTGTAGCTGGAACTTGCAACCTTGAAGAGATTGACCCGCGTTCCCGTGCAATACTAATAAGGCTTGCAAAGACCAATATTGATCAAAATAAGAATTCAGAAAATTCATACAAAGTGATTAATTTTCAAAGAATAAAAGTAGATCAAAAAAATAATTTAAGAGACAGTAATGCTTTTTTTGACACGTATCATGATTTAAGAAAAGCAATGCTTAATCAGTGGGAAGAGATCAAGAATGAATTTTATTGTAATAAAAAGGCATTGGCTTAAATTAGCTTAAATTTTTGTAATTTAAGCTTTTAATAAAAAATTTTAATGAAAAAATTAAATAAGAAATCAATTTAAAAAAGGAGATTATTAATGAGCGATTCAATTGATTTTCAAAAAGAGATAGAAAAACTAAAAGCATCAAAAGTAGAACTTGAGAGCCAGCTTGAAAGTTTAAAGAAAAATCAAGCTCAAAAAATTGTTTTAGATAAACTGCAAAGCGTTAATGCTAGCAGTTACCCGGTGTTTGAGAGCAGTAACAAATTTCAGGACTCAGGGCTTTATTTTGCTCAAAAAGGTGGTCTTAAAAGCTCTTCTGCTGATAAGTTTGAAAATTATCAAGCTTTAGACTTTTGCTACAAATGTGGGGTTAAGCTTATTGTTAATGGTTCAAGTTTACAAATAGCAAAAGGCGGTGGTAGCGACCTTTACGGGGTTTGTGTAGACTTTGACGATTTTTCAAGAACCGGTACGGTTGTTCCAATCACTTGTAGTTTTGAATGCGTTTTGATTACTAAAGACAAAACCATCAAAGCAGAAGACAAATTAATAATAAACAGCGAAGGGGTTTTAGAAAAATCTAGCAAGAATGCATCTGTTATTCACGCTTTAGCATTAGGACCAGCTGAAGAATTTAAAGACAGAAGAGATGTTTATGGAGTTAGAGTTCTTTTTTTAGTCAAGCAAATAAAAAATTCAATTTAAAATAGGAGAATTTGAAATGGATGAGAGTATATTAAGTAACGAGGAATATATAAACACAGTAAGGGATGTTTTAGTTAGAGAATGTCCAACCCCTGAATATTATCATTTTCTAGATTCACAGCAAATACAAAGTAGCAATATTTCTCTTGGAAGTGACAGAATTATTAAGTGGTATTCTAATTTAACAGATATTCCTACATTAAAGGTTAATGATTTTAACACAGTCTCAACAATAAAGTTCCAAAGACAAATGGTAAAAATCAATTATTTACCTTTTCAGTATGCATTTACTTACTATGCACCAGATGGAAAAGTTAGCGTAGAGGCAAACACAAATATTAACATGAAAGAAGGGCTCTTAGGAGCAATAATTGAGATACAAAAGTTAATGAGCGCGCACTATTTAAGGGGTGGACTTACGATTGCAAAAGGTAGTAAAAGAACCCTTCTTGTTGATGAGTCTAACAATGAAACTATGTATGGACTTTTGAATCTCCCAAACCAAATAGACAAAACGGTTAAACAGACAAACATATTAGATCAAGTAAAATCAATAAATGAAGATCTTTCAAAGATTAATTTAGAAGATGAGAGAAGGGTGCCCTTTAAAATACTTACAACCAGCAAAATCAAAGGTCGTTTGCTTGAAAGACTTCCAAACAACAATTATTCATACAAAGACATGCTTTTTGATTTTATAAGCGCAATTAATAATGATGCAGATATTGAGCTTGAGACTACAAATTTACTAGACGATGAAATTTTAATATACCCAAGAAGTAGCAAACTTCTACTTTTAAAAGACGGGCATCAGCCGATATTAAATTCATACACAGAAGTTTCAAGTAGCAATTTTAGAACAAGTTTTCTTGACTTTTCTATTGGAACAATTTTGGCAACAAAAAATTCAATCCTTAGGATAAAATTGAGCTAAAAAATGAATGACAGCAAAGTAGATACCAATCAGGCTTTAAGTGAAAATTTAAAAACTCTAGAGAGTGAGAATTTAGAATCACTACAAACAGTGTATGAGCAAATACTTAGTCTTTTAATGCTTGATTTTAAAGATCTAAGCATTAAAGAATTTTCTTTATATTTAAATTTACTTGAGAATATTTTAATTCTTAAGAGAATAAGAATTAAAAGTTTAAATGATTCTACAATATTTGTTTTAATTTATTATTTTATTGGTTGCGAGTTAAAAAGACGAAACAGATTAAAAGGTTTTAATTTAAATAACATTAAGTTTGAAAAATTTAAAGAAATATCATTAGAATATTTCCCCACAAATCTTAGCTCTAGCGGCTGTGGGGGTGATTTTTGTAAATGTTTGGATGGTTTAATAGAAGATTTAAGAGCAAAAGGCTCTCTAATAGGAGTAGTTAAATGAAGTCTTTAGAGATGATTAATATTGGTTTAAGTAATATTATTAGTACATATTCGCAAGAACTTTTTTTCTGTAAATTTAGAGCAGTCAAAGATCCAATCAGTGCGTCTTATGAAACTAGATTTAAAAGTTCTGATACTGTTGTTTTTAAAGGAATGTTTTTGTTAATTAGTCCAGAAGAAGTAGTTGAGATTGAGGGTGTAAATATCTTTGACAGCAATAGTTATGCTAAGGTGTATACACTTGAGAATTTGGAATTTGAGTACGGAGATTTGATTAAGGTTTTTGATGATTTTTATTCAATCTTAGGGGTTCAAAAAAGCTACAACGAAGGTCTAAATTACAATACTCTAGTTTTAAGGAGCTCTTGTTGAGTGTAAAGATTAAGTTTGAAGACAATTCTTTTAATGCAGAAAACAGCATTAATATTAAATCTGAAGAAATTACAAGAGAGCTTAATTTCAAACTAGCAAAGGCTTTTTACAAAGAGTTTTATTCTAATATTTTTTCAAACAAGGGAATAAAAACAGCTTTTAGAAAGTCTATTCAAAAAGGACTTGTTGAAATAAAAGATCAGTTTATAGTTTTTTGTAAAAATTATTCACTTATCAGGCAAAAAGACTTAAGACCAAAAAGAGCTTTAAATACTAAAGAGGCTAAAGAGGACAAAAAATCTAAAGGATTTAGAAGTTTTCCCAAAAACATTCAAAACCCAACGAGCCTCTTGAAAGCAAAAGAAAGGGAAAGTCATGATTATAGGACTAGATGAATCTGTACAATTTTTAATAAAAATACTTACAAATTTTAAAAAATATTTATATCTTAAAGAAATAGAGTTAGAAATTTTAAATACCTATAACCACCCGTATTTAGAAAAGTTTGCTACAAATACTAGTAATTTACTTGTATTAAAAAGCGAGTCTTTCGAGGGGCTTACTCCCAGAAATCTAAGAGGTAGAAATTCTTATCAAGAGTCTAATGAGTTTAGATTAAGGTTTTCGCTTTATTTTTTAAGTTTTGTTTTATTTAAAGCTTACAGAGATTCTTATAAGAGCATTTGCAAAGTGTATGAACACTTTTTAGAATTTTTACACGAAAATAGATTTAGGTTTGAGTTTACAAAAGAGCTTGAGAGCGGTTCTTATTTGCTTTTAACTTATTATCTGTGTTCGGTTAGCAATTTAAATAATGATGGGCTTCTTGGTGTTTCCAATATGCATTCTAATATGTGTTTTAGTTTTAATCAAATTTTTGTTGCAAATATACAGGTTTTAAAACAAGAGAGATAAATTTTTTTTGAAAAAATAGAAAATAAATAAAAATAAATAAAAATAAATTTAAAAAAAGAAATTTAAAAGGAGTATAAATGCCAAAAGATACAATAAGCATTAGTTTGGTGCAAAACAAACTAGCTTTCAATAATGTTAATTATTACAATCCGCTTGTAATCTACAAAAGCAATGTTTTAGCAAGCAAACACTTGGCATTAAGTGTTACAAATTTTCAAGATCTTCTTGAAAAACTTGAGATGCAAAAGGCCCAAGAGTCTGATTCTTCCAAGAAAAAAATAGCAGAAGATCAGCTTAGCGCTTTGAAAAAATCACTCAGTGATTTTTTTGGACAAGAAGGGCTTAGGTCTGTTGATTTTTATGTTTACAACCAGATTAAAGAGATTAAAGATTTTTTAAAATCCAACTTACATTCGTTTGTAGTTTTTGTAAATCACGCAGAAGATACCCTTAGTAGCGATTTTGAAGAGATTAGAAAAGCTTGTATTTTTATTGTAATTTCTACTAAAGATGGCAACTTGCCAAATTTTTTAAAAGGCAAAAACAAAAGCGAGCTTAAAAATGTTATTGCTGTTTACGCTGGGGATCAAAATTTGCACCTTAAGTTTACAGCAGCGTATTTGCATCAAGCAAGCATTTTTCATGCTGTTAATCCTTATGGTATGATTTTAAATTCTGCGCCTGTTTATGACGATTCTTTAATTGATTCTCTTAGAAAATCCAATATTAATTTTTACTCACTTCTTAATGAAACTGGCAATGACGGCATTTTAGCTTTCAAGGAAGGGGTTAGTCTCTCGGGTGATCCAATTGATGAATCTTTCACGCTTTTTTACATTAAAAATGAATCAATAAAAGAACTTATTAGGATTTGGAATAAAAACAATAGAGCTAACAGTAAGCTTGGTGCTTTAAATTTGGACAGTAATTTGCCAAACGAATACACAGCAGGGCTTGAATGTTTTTTCCATGAACTTAAACAAAAAGGGCTTATTGTCTCTTATAAAGAGATTAAGCTTAAAATTAATTCTTCTGAGGGCTTAAGCTTAAGCTTAGAAGTTGCACTCAAATACAATGACAGCTTTAATAGCGTTAATTTGGTAATAACAACACAAGAGATAAACGAATATTTAAGGAGAGCATCATAATGAGAGAATATTATTCACTTGATTTAATATTTTTTAGCTTTAATGACAATTTAATAGACACAGGTACTCTTGAGTACAGCACAGAGCCTAATGTAATGGCTAAAGCAAGCACAGAAGACAGAAATTTCCCAATTCCAAGCTTTAGAGATCCAAGAACTGTTGTTCATATTTTTGATTTAGAAGTAAGCAAAGGATCTCTTGATTACAAACTCTTAACAAAGCTAAGCAACGAGCAATTTTACGAGAATGTACCAAAATCTAAAAAGTTAAAAAGATTGGTGTTTAACGATCAAATGGGACTTAAAATTATTTCAAATAGTGCCTTTTTTGCAGAAATTCCAACTAGAAAGTATTCATCTGAGAATGATACTGTTAAGTTTACAATTCATGCAATCAATTGTGATGTTGAGAAAGCAAGTTAAATGCAAGTTAAAAGCAAGTTAAATGAACAATAAAAATGTTTTAAAAATGTTTTAATTAAAGGATAAGAATTTAAAATGAGATACAAGTTAAAAATATTAACTAGAACTAAAACACATACGTATGTTTTAAAAGATATTCCCATGTACGAGTGGGACAGCGTTTTGGGATTTGATGTTGATCGAGATGAACTTATTGGCAAACTTAATGATCTGCGAACATTAAAAGAAATAACCACACTAATGATCTCAAGAGGTTTTTTAGATGAATTTTACGAAATTTTAAACAAAGAGAGAAAATATTCTGAGCTTTACAAGTACGCTCTTCCCACAATTCTTTTTTCAGTTCAGTATTCACTTTTTGAAACAATAGAAGGTTTTAAAAAGCCTGGTTTGGTTTACATTGAAAGTTTTCAAGACAAAAACGGCGACTACATTAAGTATGACTACATTGACGAGCGCTGGAGTTATGATTTTTTAATTACAAACAATAAACCGTCAGACTTAAACTCAGAAGATTCTTTAGAAACTGGTTTTGAGTCTTTATTGCAAGAAGGTAGCAATGAATAAGCAAGAGATTGCGACTAATTATTTTAAATACATAGACTATTTGACAAAAGAAACCAATAAGTATTATTTTCCTGTTGTAATGGGTATTTGTACATACAAGGAAGTTAAAAAAATGAGCTACAAGGAGCTTTTAGAGGTTAACCGAGTAGCCAATTTAAAGCTTAACAAGGAAATATACGAAAGGTTTTTGTCTTTTAGTAGCGTGTTTTAAAGGTTCTTATGTACGAAGAAAACAATAATAATAAATTCACAATTTCATTAGAAGGCGTTCTTGACAGAAATGCCACTAAGAGTAATTTAAAAAAAGAGTTTTTAAGTCTAAAAAGGGAAAATTTTTTCAGTCAGGTTTTTGGTGGTTTGAGTTATAAAAGTAGTAAGGATTTTTTCTCCTTAAGTCTTAAAAGGCTTAAAAGTTTTAAAACCCCCAGAATTGATAATTCTCAAAAATCATCGGGTTTTAAATCTTTAAATGTTTTAGGCACAAATGATTCTTTTAAGGATTTTCTAGGCTCTGATGATTATCAGAAAAAACCCCCAAAGAATGTTTTAAAAGATTTTGATTTTGATTTAAAAGACAAAATCGGCTTATCCGGCTGGCACTCAAATGAGAAAAAAAGCAGTCTGAGCTCTTATTTAAAGCCAGAAATAGATAAATCAAATCTTGGCTTTAACGAGCATTCATATTTTAAAACTGAAAATATTAAAAACATTTTTAAGCAGAATTTTATTAATAATTCTGGTCAAGGTCAGACTAAGCTGTCAGAAAACTTTAGATTAAATTCCAATTTTAACAATATTTCCCCTTTTAAGGATTTGAAAGAACCATTAAGCGTTAAAAACGAAAACAGGCAGATTGCATGGGAAAATTTAATGTCTTTTAGAAATCTTTTTAAAGACTCAAGCCTTGTTAATTTTTTAAATATAAAAAATGGTTTTAATGATTTAAATTCGCCTTTAGAAGAATTTAAAAATTTAAAAGACAAAAAGGCTCAGCTAAGTCTTGAAAATTTTATTTTCAAAGATTCTCAAAAAGAAAGTGCAAATAAAATACTAAAAAGAAAAAGATCTTTTGAAACAGAGCTTGAGAGAAATGATTTTTTAAGAAAACTTTATATTCTTCAAAGTTCACAAAACCCAAGTTCAAATTCAAATTCAAATTCGAATGATTTCTCTGTTATGGTTGAGCTTGCACAGCAATTAAAAAACAAAGGACATGCAAAAAATGATTCAAAAGCAATTAACCTAGTAAGCGATTTTCTAAAGGATGGGAATAATTTAGAAAAAGTTTTAAGTTTTAGGATGCCAACATGTTCTTTAAAAAATCTAAAAGATGCACCTGAAGTTTTAAATAGCAAAATAATAAACACTGCCTTTGAGCCTGGATTATACCCACTCTTGGAAAAAACTTTAGAACTTTTAGAGTGGGCTAAAAATTACGATTTTACAAGCAGTATACTAGACCCTTTAAAAAATACTTTTTCAAATCTTGGCATTCTTTTGGCACAAGCTTTTGAAAGCGTACCTTTGGTTGAGTATATGACAAATGTGCTAAATAGTGCTAGTGAATTTAATTCAAGAGGAATTGATGATGATTCTAGAATGCCTTAATTGTAAAAGAGGTTTCAAATGATTAAAGAGCAAGCCAGTAGGTTAATAAAAGAGATTGTAAATCAAATCTCAAGTTTAGTAAGCAGTTCTAATTTTGTTTTACTTTTTCCAAGGCTTGATTTTAAAGGCCTTGGGTACATTCCCCAGTTATTTTTTATTTTTACAAAGCATGACCTAATAGAAGAAAATCTCTCAAGCGTAAGCTCAGACCGAGCGGTAATTGATTTTACAAATACAAAAAGTGAATATGTGAACTTTAACATTACTCCAAAGCCTGAGATTGTAATAATTAATAAAGGGATTTTGTCATCTATTTATGATCAAACTTTACTAAGAGCTTTAAGAGAAACTCCTTTTATGAACAGCGTTTTAGAATTTAATAGCAATTTTATAAAAATGCAATTCAGGCAAAGGTTTAACTTGGGGGTTTATTATAGTATGTACAGCCCTTCGGTAGGATTTCACGAGGTGGTAAGCATTAGTTCATTAAAGCTTAAAGACACGGTTTATTTGGAGGAGGTTGAAATTAGTTTGCAAGTAAAAATTTGCAAAATGTTTAATATTTTGACTTATAAAGGTTAAAATATTAATTAAAAACATCTAAATATTAGGAGAATATTAATGATAAAATTTAAACTTATTTTAATATTTTTTTTATATATTGTTTCAACTACATATGCAAGTGTGGCAAGACCATTTGATTTTAAAAAATGGAATTTCAAAAAAGACATAGATTTGGCGTATGTATTAATGTACGACGTTGACAATGGGATTTTAATTAAATCTCAAGATAAAGCCGGCAACATCAAAAGTCAAGAAATACTTGCTAAACTTAATGCACTTAGTGTCTATTGCAATAATTTGCAGGGAATAATAAAAACAAAACTTGTTAGGGGTAGATTTCAAAAAGAAGTTAAATTACCACTACTTAAGATTATTAGAAAATATGAATATTTAACAAGAAATTACAAAAATAAAAGCCTTATTGAAAATCCAGAATATACAAAACTTATTGCAGAGAGAATTATTAAAAAAGCTCTTTTTCTAGAAAACTATTTTCAATCCAGGCTTAAGAATATAAAATTTAGTGAAAATATTAAAAAAAGAATAGCTAATAATCGCAGCAGTCTAAAGCCTTTAAGCAGAACTAACAAATCTGTTGGCCAGAAGTTTTCAAACTCTAGACCTTCCAAAAGACCACAAAGTGTAAAAAAATGTAACAAAAGACGAACCTTGGATAATTATGATCTTAAATGCTCAGAAGGCAAGTTTTTAGCTGATCCAGACCAAGACTCAGACGAACTAGAAATAGAGCACCAAGATGATCTAGAAAGCGAAGATCCAGATGAGAGTGAAGGAGAGTATCAAGATGAGCTAGAAAGCGAAGACTATGCGCTTAGTGAGTCTCAAAGTGAAGATGAGTTTTTTGATTCTCCTGAAGATCAGTTTATTTAAATTTTTAAATTTGAATGTTTTTTTGATTTACTTTGAAAGTTTTTAATATTTAGGTTTTTAATTTTGTAATTTAGAACAATTTTTATTTGGAGAATATTAATGAGACAATTTATTTTAATTTCTTTTTTATTTTTAAGTTTTAATCTGTATTCTTATGATCTTCAAGATGACGAAGAGATTGCAGTCAAGTTCTTATACGAAGAAGTAAAAATTGGTGGCAATTTAACCGAAGACCAGTCTGTTTCTTCTGTTGAAAGGTTAATACAAAATGCAATTAATAAAATAGGACCTGAGAATATTTTAAACATTGAGCATAATATAACTTTTAATGGTTTGTCTGTAATGGTGATCTATAAGCTTAAAAAGCAAGGGTAGCAATGTATTTGCAAGTTTAAGGTAAGTTGGTAGCATTTGTGAGAAAGGTTTTTACAATTTTTATTTTATTTTTTTGTTTATCTTTTAATTTGCATTCCTATTCTGTTGAGAATGGTGTAGTTATTAAGGTTAAAATTTTTAATTTTAAACTAAATCAGCAGAGATCTTTTGAGGAATTAGAAGAAAATTTAAGACTTTTTATTCAAAAAATAGGTTCAAAAAATGTGTTAGACATTAATCATAAGGTTTTGTTCACTGGGGTGGATGTTGCAGTAATGGTGATTTACAAATCAAATAAGGAGTAGAAAGTTGAATTTTGTTTTTACTTTTAGCCTGATTTGTTGTTAATTTAAAAAGGAGTTTTATTTAAAAAAGATGTTAATATTTCAGTATGATTTTAAGATTGAATTTTACAATACAGTTGATTCTAAGAATAATAGCGTTGGTGGCAGGCTTGCGGGGCTAAGGCCTAGAGTTGTTATTACCACTAAAAATGGTGCTCCCGATTTGAATATTTTTATTCAAAATACATATTCTGAGAATAATTTAATAATTAGCAAAAAGGCCAAACTTCAAATTTTTAATGTGCCTTTAAATTTTTCTGATTTTAAGACCGCAGACATTGTAAAAATTTATTATAAAAAGTTTTCAGATCAGCAAGATTACCAGTTTATTATGGCTGGGTATTTGGGAGCACCTGTTGAGAGAATTGGTAGGTCTGCTGAGAATTTTAGTTTTGAGTGTGAATTGTATCTTTTGTCCAAAGCGACCTTTTTAGAGAAAAAATTTGAGTATAAAAATTTCAAAGGCAGCACTATTGCTGATGCAATAAATTATGTTTTTAAGGACAAAGCAATCTTTTTTATGAATGAGCTTGAAAAAATAAAAGTTATCAAAGAGAGCTTTGCTTGCAACTCGCCAAAAGGATTAATAGAATTCCTAAGGCGACAAGGATACGTTGATGCTGTTATTGTTGATATTGGGAATTGTGAGCAAGATGTTGATTTGAAATTTATTTTCATGAATTTCAAACAGTTTGTTTCTGGCCAGCACAAAAGACTTGAAGATTATGGGCTTTTGTTTGTACCCCAAAAGGATGCTTTAGGGTTTAAATCTGGGTTAAGTTTGTATCAAGCGCAAGTGCTTTTTACTCACAACATTAAGATTGCAGATAATCTAAGCTTTAAAGACCGGCATGGAAATACGATCAACTGCCGGCTTAAAAACACCAGTGCTAGATTAAGCAGCACCAGAGAGTGTGTTTTAAATTTAGAGCTTTACTCAGAAAGTAAAAAGGAAATTTATTATGCAAAATAATGATTTTGGCGTGGCCTCAGGCAGCCTTAAAGGCTCTTCTGCTAGTGTGTCAAAGCAGTTTCTTTTTGAAAATGTTTTTATTTGCAGAATAGGTGTTATTAAAAGCTTTGATTTTAAATCTCAAACGGGTGTTGTTACTATTAAAGAGTACGAAGGGCTAGAAATTAATACTTGCAGTATATCTAATTTTAATCTTGATTTATCAGCAGAAGATGAGGTGATTTTACTTCAAAGTAATGTTAATATTTTCCAAGAAAGTGATAATAATCATTTTGATAAAAATTATTATTACATTCTAAGTGCTCTTAATCCTAAAAAAATTGGCATTAAGCTTGATCAGTTTAAATTGAGCGCGCAAGAGCTTGATTCACAAAGTGAAAATATAAAATTTAAAGCTAAAAAATTGATCATTGATGTGGATAATATTGAAATTAAAGGCAATTTAAAGATTAATGGAACCAAGTTTGAAAATCATATGCACAGTTCTGGTACTCTAACTTATGTTAATAGTAGTGGCGCGCCAACAACTACAACCGGAAAAACAGGCCCTATTGCTTGAAGTGGTTTTTGCATTTACTTTTTCTTTTTTTAAAGTAACCTTGCTGCCAAGGGTTTATTGATGATTGTTTTCTGCCAACAAGATTAGGTTTATTACTTGGTTTGCAAACTCTTTTGTTGCGTTAATTATTTTGTTAATATTGTTGGTTGTTAATTTAGACTCCGCTTTTAGTTGTTCTTTTGTGTTTTTGTATTCATTTTTCACTTTAGTAAATTTTTCAGCCAAAATTTTATATTTTTGAGCTTTGAATTTATTGTAAAGTTTTGGGTTTGGATGAAACTTAAAGCCCAAGTCCCAGTCTATTTGACTTAAATTTTCTTTTTCCTGCCATTTTTTAGCAGCATCTATGACCTTTTTTATTGTGCTTGTTCCCAGGGGATCTTTAGTATCTTCAAAAATAAGCTCACTTTTGTTTAGTTCTTCGAGTAATTTGTTTTTTATTATTTCTATGTTATTGGTATTAATGTTGTTAATATTGCTCTCAATTGAGTCTTTTGCTGTGTTTAGAGAGTTTTCTTGATCCTTGGATAAATTTTCAAGTTCTTTAAATGCTTTAGATGTTTCTAGAGCTTGGATTGCATTTAGTGCTTTATCCAGAGAATCTCTAACTTGCTGTGCGTATTCTTTTGTTGCGTCATTTTCTTTTTTTTGATCAAAAATTTTGTCTTTGTCATTATTAATTTCTTCTTTTTCAATCTCGGTAAGTATTGTTTCGTTGGTGTTTGTTGAAATTTTAAACTCTATTGTATTTGGATTTAAAGGTTTTTTTTGCATATTTTCGCCTAATTTTTGATCTGTGGTTTCATCAGAAGCGCCTATTAACAATAATTTTTCTTGTATTTTTGCAATTTCTTCTTCTGATTTTGCCATATTTTCTTCTTCTGGCTTTTCCAGTGGCATTAGGCTTTCGCCATCAAATTCAGATTTTAAAGACATCTCTTGTGTTCCAGGTTCAATTTTTTCAATTTCCAAAATAGGAGGTGTACTTTGATTTATGTTTGCATCATTTTCTTTTTTTAATTTAGAGTCTGATTCAAACTGTAAGCCCTTTTTAATGGCTTCTGAAATATTTTTTAATTTATATTCGTTTAAGGCTTTGTTTTGATCATTTGTATCCATATTCGCATTACAGCTAATAACTAGCAGCAATGTTGCAAATATTGAGATTTTTAAAGCTTTTCTAAGCTTGCCTTTCAAAGCCTTGCACTCCTTTAAAAAAGAATATTGAGAAACATTATACCACATTTTTTGTATTTTGATTTTATTTTAAAATATAAAAATCCCCTTAAAGGGGATTTAAGGGGGTATCATAGATTTTGTATTATTATTTTTAAATCTCTATTTTTACTGTTTTATAGAAATTAAAATTTAATAATTTATAATCGTTACCTTTGGTCCTTTTGTAATTTGGCGTTGAAGTGGTGGTGCTGTTTTTAAATTTTCTAAAATTTTCAGCACCATTCCTTTCTTCTTTATTTTCTATTGATACAAAGAATTTACTTTGTACTAAGTGTACAGCATACTTGGGATTTTTCAGATTTATCAATAAAGGAGAACATCGGGTGAAATTCGATGTTCCTTTGAATATATTAATATATTTAAATTTAGGCTTAAAATTTTAACTGTTAGTTAATAAAATGTTTTAAAAATATTAAAATGATTTTATTGTCCTATTCATTCTATTCACTTTCTTCTTCATCATCTTCTTCAAAGCTGTTGTCGGCATTTTCTTCTATTTCGGCTTTTGATTGTGAATTTTTCTTTTTTTCATCTTTTTTTTCTTGCTCGAATTCTTTGTGAACATTATGAAGAATAGAATCTATTAAAATTCCACGACCAATTGCGCTGCAAGACACAATAAATATTGAAAATGAAATAAATATTATTTTTTTAACCATTTAATCATTCCTTTAACCTAAGCAATTTAGATGTAATTATATATCATAAAATTATATTAATCAATTAGATGTATGTTATTTTGAAAGTCCGATTTAATTTTATACATATTCTTTTTGAATTATTGATTTTAGACTGTTTAAGTCTGTTATTATGTTTAAAATTTGAATGAAATTTTTATTCATTTGAAAGACTTGATTGTGAGGTAGTAGGTCTAATGCTATTGTTTTTTCACTAATAGATAATTTGTTGTAATCTATTGAATGGTAATCTTTTTTGTTTTTTATTTGAAATCTATAGATAGGATTTAAGTATTTCTCGCTAATACCCTTTTTAATTGTTTCTTTAAGGTCTTTTAAAACATAATCTTTGGGTTTTTGGCTGTCGTTTGGGGGATTGAGCATGACGCTAATAATGCTTTCATCATTTCCATTTTTAAGGTTTAAAGCAAATAATAAGTCTTGACTCTGGAAGAAATTATCAATATTTTCAATATTTTTGAAATTTTTTAAAGTTGATGTTTTTGAATTTTTTGGGTTTTTAAAGTCTAACAATTTTTTATTGATTAAAATGCTCAATGACTCCACTTTTCCCTGTGCAAACAAGATTTTATCTTCTGTTTGTTGAAATTCATTTTCTCTTTTGATGCTAAAATCAAGTGTAAATGTTTGAATCGGATAAGCTTGTTTGTAGTACTTCTCAATACTTTTTGGAACTTGATTTGATTGTCTTATTTCTATCGTTTGAATGGATACCGCAGGGATTATTTTTGCTTCAGGTTGTATATTTATTTCACGAGCTTGTTTTTTAAGGGCTTGTTTGTCAGAGTTTTGTTTGTCGGGATTTTGTTTGTCAGACATTTGCTTTTCAGACATTTGCTTTTCAGAAGTTTGCTCTTTAGAAGTTTGCTCTTTAGAAGTTTGCTCTTTAGAAGTTTGCTCTTTAGAAGTTTGCTCTTTAGAAGTTTGCTTTTCGGGCGGTTTCTCTTTATTTGTAAATAAATCACAAGACAAGATCAGAATTTCTAGTAATATTAAAATTACTCTTTTGCTCATTTATTTCTCCTTATCCTTTTGTTTTTTCATTATATAATTAATATCAATTATTAATAACTTATTTTAAAGTTAATTTGATTAAAATATTTAAAAAATATTAGAAATTAATTTTTGCAAAAAGAAGTTCTTTAATGCAACAAGAACTTCTTTTGGAGGTAGTTAAAAAATAGTGTTATTTTTTATTATTGATTAATAGTCTACTGGCTTTGATGAAGTATGTAGACATTCTTAAATTATAGCTCAGATTTTAAAATATAGATTTTACTTGTTTTTGAAATTTATACAAAGAGGACCCATATTGAGAGCCTCTTTGAAACGTGTGTGGGAAGTGTTTATTATTATTTTTAATAAATAAAATTATTTGATGAATTCTTTTAGTCTTGAAGCATTAATTAATATTTTTAGTGTATCGTAAATGCTTTGACTTATTTTAATGTA
The DNA here is from genome assembly GCF_032595795.2 of Borreliella americana. Classification (NCBI taxonomy): domain Bacteria; kingdom Pseudomonadati; phylum Spirochaetota; class Spirochaetia; order Spirochaetales; family Borreliaceae; genus Borreliella; species Borreliella americana. Next base: position 41,577 of record NZ_CP132452.1, read on the forward strand.
ATATTTTTTATTAGAATAAGCAGAATAGATAAGTTTAATTTTGTTTAAACTTTTTTGAAATTTGGCAAAGCTTAGATATTTCCAGCTGTGATTGGTTGATACGTAAAATGAGCTTCCAAATTGCAAATTGCCATTTTTATTTTTGCTTAGAATTGCATTGTTAATGCTTAACAAGCTGTGATAATGAAATAAGGGCATTAAATTTAGTTCTTTTTTTTGTCTATCTTCGAAATTTAAACAACATCTTATGTAATTATTTTCATAAAAATGATAAAAATCTTTGTGATTTTTCAATTGAAGCAGGTTTTTTAAACCTTTTTTATCCATACTAGTTTTGTGAGCTAATATGCTAATTGATTTTAGCTTACCTTTTGTTAGTGTGATTTGATCGTATTGGTCTAAATATTGTGCTTCTGATTTTATTTCAATTGCTGCATTTGAATCTACGCTGTAAGTTCTAATGTAAAACTGTGTACAAAGAATAGGGTTTAAAGGTTTTGTATGTTCATTTTTATAAATTAGGTTGTTTTTAACTACATTCATATTTATCTCTTGTAATATGAAATTTATTTAAATTATTTTTTAAAATATTCAAATTTATATACATATAAATATTAAATTCTTTTTCATTCCAAATTTATTTATATAAGATATCATTTTATACATATTTTATCAATAGTTTGTAAATTATTTAATACTTTTTTTATTTAGAATAAAAAACCAATTGATATTGATTATTTCAAGATTATATTTTAATATAAGATTAGTTTTAAAGAAGGAGGATAAACAATGACAAAATTAATGTACGCGATATTTTTAAGTGCGGTATTATTTGTTGCTTGTGAAACTACAAAAATTTCAGATGAGATGGAAAATACTAGTGATGAAGATTCAAAAGTTACAACTCCGATGTCAGACAAAAATATGATGAAGTCAATGCCAGACAAAAATATGATGAAGTCCATGCCAGACAAAAATATGATGAAGTCCATGAAGCAACCTATGAAAAAACCAATGAAAAAGTAATAAATATTTGCTTTTAAATTAATTTAAATACAACACTAATAAATATTTAAAAAAACTTTTTTGATAAAATTTATTAAAGAAGTTTTTGGTTTTTGATTTTAACAATATTAAACATTTTGATTTATTATTTTTATTTATTATTCTGATTTAGACAAATTTAATTAATATTAAATTAAATATAAAAAAAGGGAGAGAGGTTGTAAACCCCTTTCCCTTTTTGAATACAAAACGAGTATTACTGAATTGGAGCAAGAATATTGGTAGTTGTGTTTACTAAATCCAAAATTATATCGTGAATGTCTGCAAATTGCGCTCTTGAATTTTTTAATCTTAAAGCATCATTTAATTTTGAAACGTCAGTTTGCAGGCCAGGGTCAGCATTGTACTCATTAATAAAGTCATCTGTGTCTTTTAGCCATTTTTCTTTAAGTTTTGTAAGTTTCTCAAAATCATGGTAGAGTTTTTGCAAATTAGGTTTGTTTAGCTGTTGTAGTTTGTCTTTTACATTTAGTATTTTTGCGCTGATTTCTTCCATTGCTAATTGAATGCTAAAGCCTCTGTTTATAAGAGTTTCTTTAACTAAGCTTCTGTAGTTTGAGTCTTGGCTGAGTTTTGATAAAATTTTCCCAAGATCCAAAATTTTTCCTTCGTTGAAATTCAAAGATGTGTAAAGCATTCTTCTTTCTTCTGTATATTCGTTTTCGTCAAAATGTACTGTTGAGTTTGCATTGAAAAATATTTTACTAAATATTTCTGCTTTCATTCCAAATTGGTCATCGGGCTCGCCCTTGTAAGAATCCATTTCGCTTATTTGAATAATGTTCTCAGATCTGTCTAATATTTTTTGTATTAGCTTTGCAGCTTCAGGATCTAATATTTGTTTTGGGGCAGTATTAGTATTAGCATTGGCATTAACATTAGCATTAGAATTGGCATTGGTGGGATTGTTTTGTTGATTTAAGGCTGCTGAATTTGGTTTGTTTTTCTTGCCAGCTGCAGGTTTTTGTGGATTTTTTAAATTATTAATAGCAACAAGTAGATTGTCTATTTTTGATTTACCGTTTTTAGATACCTTTGTCTTGTTTAATGAATTATTTTCGTTTTTTGTTATTTTTTCTTTTCCTTTTTTATGCTTTTTATTTTCATGACTGTCTTTGACCTCCAGAGAGCAAGAAAGCAAAATTAGCACAGTTAATACATGCAATAAAAATATTGCAATTAATTTATTATTTTTCAAAATGTTATCCTTCAATAAAAATTTTAAGTAATTAATATTAATTAATAATTTTAATTACTCAATTAATAACTTTAATTCAAAATTGTTATTGTACAAGAAGAATTTAAAAAAAAAGAGAGCTCAAGCTCTCTTTGGGTAAAAGGTTCTAAATTTTAATAATTTTTTAATTATTATTAAGTTTAAATAATGTGTCTAAGTGAAGTAATGTTTGCTCGGCTTTAAGGCAAAGAGAAATCATAGTATCTTTATATACTTGATCAATGTGGTCTTTTAGTTTTTCTGTATTGTATTGTAGCTCCAAGTTAGCATTTGAGCTTTTAATTAATGTTTCTATTGTGCTAAGCCATTCTTTTTTTATTAAGGTTAAATCAACAATTGCATTATAAATTTCTTCTAAAGTATTTTTGTTAAAGCCATTTTCTTTTAGCTTGTCCATGTTGATTGCTAAATCTTCAAGTGCAACTTCAAATACTTGTTGGATTCGTATGCCCCCTGATATTTTTTTTATTGTATCGTGAGCTTTTGGGTCTTTGTAAAGCTTGTTTACAATCTCTGCTAAATTGAAAATGTCAGTGGTGTTGTAGCTTAGTGATGAATAAAATTGTCTTCTCATTTTTTGAGATTCTGCAAGGCCTGAGTTCATTTTTTCTTGAAGCCTTGTGCCATTTTTGGAGTCAATTTTGTAAACATTAAGTAGTTCAAACATGCTATTTTTTAGTCCAAATTGGCTGGGTATTTCTGTTTGAAGTTTTTCTTTTTTTATTATTGTCATTTCTCTTGCTAAAATCCCAAAGAGTTTGTCAATTAGATCCTCTTCCTTTTTGTTTGAAACTTTTAAGTTTTTTGTTGATCTTTGATGTTCTTGTGTTTTTGTGTCTGTTTGTGTATCTTTTTTTGTGTCTTTTTGAGGATTTAATTCATTGTATTTTGTTTCTGTAAAACTTGCTACTTTGTTTTTATTGTCTTTGTTGTTTAGATCGCAAGAGAAAAATGTCATTATTCCCAATGTTATAAATATAGATAATTTTCTTTTATTCAAAATTCACTCCTTTAATAAAAGTTTTAAGTAATTTTAATTATTTAAAATTAATACTTAATGACTTAAATTTAGTGCAAATTTGAAATAGAACAATATAAAAAAAGAAGAGTCCAGTGCTCTTCTTTTGATTAAATAGTTGCAAAATAGTTTATTTTCGTTTTTTAAATAAACTATTTGAGCTATGTTATACTAATGTATGCCTCAAGAACAGACTGGCGAGCATTTTGCATGTTATCTAAGTATCTGTTTTTAATGTACTCTGCTAAAGATTTAGAATCGCTTAAGTTTGAATTAGAGCTAGTATTGGCAATAAGTGCATCAGCTTGTCTTGACCATTCTTTTCTTTCTTCTAATATTTGATTTAGCTTGGATTTAAGCTCTTTTAGCTTATTGGTGAAATCAAAACTGTTGATTTTAGCGTTTAAGTAATCCTGGTTAAAGATTTCAATTTTTTTATTTATTTCTTCTAGCGCAAGTTCGAAAGAAATTTGTATTCCAATTCCTGATATTATTAATTCTCTTATTAATTCGTGATTTTGATTCTCATTGTAAAGAGTTTTCATTATTGATCCAAATTGTTCGATTTTGTTTTGATCAAAATCCATAAGTGCATAGAATTTATTTCTTTCATTTTCTGCTTCTGGTGTGTTGGAGTTAAGCTGTGGTGCGTAGCTTCTGTCATAAACTTTAGCACCCGAAATAACATCTAGTAGATCAAATGCAGAATCTTTCATTTTAAATTGATCGTAAGTTTCTATAAATCCAAAGTTGTTTTGTGTTTTATTTTTTTCTTCAGAAATTGCTCTAATAAGTTCATTTTTTAATGTTTGTAATTTGCTCCTAGAAGATGTTGTTGTTGTTTGTACAGTAAAGCTTGAATTTGTTGGCTGGTTTGTTGGTTGGCTGTAACTTAAGGCAAATGTTGGCATAATGTTACTTTTGTTGTTAAAAGTTCTTGTATTTCCAGGCACGGCTGTAACCGCTTGAATAGGTATTCTTTGTTTTGGCATTGTTGGTTTTGTTAGATTTGATAAATCTGCGCCAAAACCTAAAGTTTGCAATTTCAGATTTGGTGTTGATTGTGATTGATTTTGCACTCCTTTATTTTGTACTGCTTGTGCTGCTTGTGCTGCTTGTTGTGTTTTTGCTGCTTGTTGTGTTTGCGATTGTTTTTGCAGCTTGGCTGCTACTTTATCAGCGATCGATATATTTTTTTTATCATCTGAGCTTGTATTAACATTGGTTTTTTCTTGATCATCTGTTGTGCTATCGAGCATTCCTTTTACTTTGTTTGTATAGTCTTCATCCAGTTTGGCATCAATTGTGCAAGAAAGTAAAAACAATCCCAAAAGCTTTAAGTGTATTAATGGTTTGATTTTCAAAATACTATTCCTCGATTTCTTTTTAATGAATTTTAATAATCAAAATTAATTAAAATTTAAAATTAATTATTAATTAATAAAAACTTAGTTCAAATTAAGAAATAATCAATAAGATAAACAAAAAAGAATAAAGTCTTTGCCCTTTTTTTGTTTGTCTACTGCCGGTCTTATTATTTTACATATTGCTAATGTATATCAAATTATTTAAAGTTTAAATTTAAACTCTTATAAAAATAGAAAGACATTATTGTGTTTTAGTTTGGATTTATATTGCAAGTATAAAAAAAAAAGAGAAGAATTAACTTCTCTTTTTAAAATATCAAGTGCAACATATTATTTTTTTCTTTATTAAGAGACAGATTGTAAAGTATCAATGTCTTTGTAATATTTATTAAAGTGTTCTACTAGTCTTTCCTCATTGTCTTGAGCATTTTGATTGTAAACTTTAATGGTTTCGTTTAATGTTTTCTTAAATCTTGCTTTTAGCTCTAATTCAAATTTTGCTTTTTCTAGCAGCTTTTCTGAATCTTCTTTGCTTTGATTGTTTAGTTTTTCATTTATTAATATTAATTGCCTTTCTAGATGAAATTGAATGCCCATTGCTATGTAATAAATTGATCTTGCAATTATCACTTTGTTTTCGGACTTATTTTTAAGTATTCCAAGAATTTTTTCTAATGTCTCTATATTTTCTTTTTTATAATCTAAAGATGAATAAAGTATTCTTTTTAAAAGCATTCTTTCATCTTCGTCAAGGTCATCATCAGAATCGATTTTAAAAGTACTTAGGAAATCAAATTTTTCCTTGGCAATTTTATCTATTTGTATATTTTCTTCTTTTATTTGAGCTTCCAGTTCCTCGCTAATTTTTTTTAATTTTAAGTCCGTAGTTCCCATCAATTTTTGATCATAAGGCGTAAAGTTATCAGATCCATCTTCATAATTTTGAGTGTTTTTCTCTGGATTGGTGTTTTTCTCTGGATTGGTGTTTTCATTTGCTTTGGGATAGATTTTGCTAAAAGGTGCAGGTGCACATGAAATGCAAATTAAAGTTAATGTCATTGCAATAATATTAAGCTTGATTATATTTAGTTTTTCTTTTTTCAAAATGTTCTCCTTATTAATTAAAACTAATTTTAATTAAAACTAATATAAAATAATATTATAACTATATTGCAATAATTGTCAAATAACAATATTATTATTTAATATTTTAAGATTAAATTTTATTATTATTTTTGGAATGTATTTATTTAGATTTAGATTGCAAGTCTAAAAAAAAAAAGAGAAGAATTAACTTCTCTTTTTAAAATATCAAGTGCAACATATTATTTTTTTCTTAAAGATTATTAAGAGACATATTGTTAAGTATTAACGAATTTGCAATTTTCATTTAAGTGCCATACCAGCATTATTTCATTGCCTAGAGCATTTTGATTGTAAAGTTTAATGACTTCGTTTAATGTTTTCTTAAACTTTGCTTTTAGATTTAAGTCAAATTCTGCTTTTTTTAGCAGCTTTTCTAAATCTTCTTTGCTTTGATTGTCCAGGTTTTCATTTATTGATGTTAAGTGATCTTCTAGATTAGATTGAATGAACATTGCCCTGTAATAAAGTGGTATTGAAAGTATATCATCATGGTTTTCCAGATTATTTTTAATTTTTTCAAGAATTTTTTTAAATGTCTCTATATTTTCTTTTTTATAATCTAAAGATGAATAAATTATTCTTTTTAAAAGCATTCTTTCATCTTCGCTAGGTGGATCATAAGTATCGATTTTAAAAGTACTTAGGAAATCAAATTGTCCCTTGGCAATTTTATCTATTTGTATATTTTCTTCTTTTTGTTGAGCTTCCAGTTCCTTGCCAATTTCTTTTAATTTTGATCTTATAGTTTCCATCAATTTTTGATCATAAGGCTTAAAGTTATCAGATTCATCTTCATAATTTTGAGTATTTTTCTCTGGTTCGGTGTTTTGCTCTGAATCGATGTTTTTCTCTGGATCGATGTTTTTCTCTGGCTCGATGTTTTTCTCTGGATCGATGTTTTTCTCTGGATTGGTGTTTTTCTCTGGATTGGTGTTTTTCTCTGGATTGGTGTTTTTCTCTGGATTGGTGTTTTTCTCTGGATTGGTGTTTTTCTTCGGATTGGTGTTTTCATTTACTTTGGGATCGATTTTACTAAAAGGTGCAGGTGCACACGAAATACAAATTAAAGTTAATATCATTACAATGGTATTAAGCTTGATTATATTTAGTTTTTCTTTTTTCAAAATACTCTCCCCATAAATTAAAATATTATTAATTAATTGTATTATAAAATAATATTATAATTATATTGCAATAATTGTCAAATAGTAATATTATTGTTTAATATTTTAAGATTAAATTTTATTTTTATTTGACAATTGTATTTATTTGGATTTAGATTGCAGATCTAAAAAAAAAGAGAAGTTAAAACTTCTCTTTTTAAAATATCAAGTGCAACATATTATCTTTTCTTAAAGATTATTAAGAGACAGATTGTAAAGTATCAAAGCTTTTGTAATATTTATTAAAGTGTTCTACTAGTCTTTCCTCATTATCTTGAGTATTTTGATTGTAAACTTTAATGATTTCGTTTAATGTTTTCTTAAACTTCGCTTTTAGATTTAAGTCAAATTCTACGATTTTTAGCAGCATTTCTAAATCTTCTTTGCTTTGATTGTCTAAGTTTTCATTTATTGATGTTAAGTGATTTTCTAGTTGTAATTGAATGCCCATTGCTATGTAATAAAGTGATCTTGCAATTATCTCTTTGTTTTCGGGATTATTTTGAAGTGTTTCAAGAATTTTTTTAAATGTCTCTATATTTTCTTTTCTATAACCCAAAGATGAATAAATTATTCTTTTTAAAAGCATTCTTTCATCTTCGCTAGGTGGAGCATAAGTATCGATTTTAAAAGTACTTAGGAAATCAAATTGTCCCTTGGCAATTTTATCTATTTGTATATTTTCTTCTTTTTGTTGAGCTTCCAGTTCCTTGCCAATTTCTTTTAATTTTGAGCTTGTAGTTCCCATCAATTTTTGATCATAAGGCTTAAAGTCATCAGATTCATCTTCATAATTTTGAGTGTTTTTCTCTGGTTCGGTGTTTTTCTCTGAATTAGTGTTTTTCTCTGGATTGGTATTTTTCTCTGGATTGGTGTTTTCATTTGCTTTGGGATCGATTTTGCTAAAAGGTGCAGGTGCACATGAAATGCAAATTAAAGTTAATGTCATTCCAATAATATTAAGCTTGATTCTATTTAGTTTTTCTTTTTTCAAAATGTTCTCCTTATTAATTAAAACTAATTTTAATTAAAACTATTATAAAATAATATTATAACTATATTGCAATAATTGTCAAATAACAATATTACTATTTAATATTTTAAGATTAAATAGTATTTTTATTTGACAATTGTATTTATTTGGATTTAGATTGCAAGTCTAAAAAAAAGAGAAGAATTAACTTCTCTTTTTAAAATATCAAGTGCAATATATTATTTTTTTTCTTAAAGATTATTAAGAGACATATTGGAAAGAATTGGGATCTTGGTAATATTTATTAAAGTGTTCTACTAGTATTTTATTTTCTTTAATGTTGTTAGTGTTTTGACGATAATCTTCAATAGTTTCTTTTAACCTTTTTTTAAACATCTCTTTTAGCTGTAAGGCAGATTTTGCCTGTTCTAGTAGCATTTTTGAATCTTCTTTGCTTTTAGTTTTTAGTATTTTATTTATTGATGTTAAGTGATTTTCTAGTCGTAATTGAATGCCTAGTGCTACTCGATAAAGGAAAACTGCAGCAATTTTAGGGTCGTTGCCCAGATTATACATAAGTTTTTCAAGAATTTCTTTTAAAGTCTCTATATTTTCTTTTTTATAATCTAAGGATGAATAAAGCATTCTTTTTAAAATCATTTTTTCATCTTCGTTAGCCATTGTAGGATAAGCATCAATATAAGCATCCAAGAGCCCATATTCTTCCTTATTAATTTTATCTATTTGTGTATTTTCTTCTTTTTTTTGAGTTTCCAGTTTCGTAGCAATTTCTTTTAATTCTGAGTCTGTAGTTTTAATAAATTTTTGATTATAAAGTATAAGGTCACCAGATTCATCTTCAAAATTTTGAGTGTTTTCTTCCAAATTAGTGTTTTTTTTAAGCTTATTATTTTTTTTTGTTTTAGAATTTTTTTTTAGCTTGAATTTTCCGCTTACTTTGGGATCGATTTTGCTAAAAGGTGCAGGTGCACATGAAATGCAAATGAAAGTTAATATCATTGTAATGATATTAATATTGGTTATATTTAGTTTGACTTTTTTCAAAATGTTCTCCTTATTAATTAAAACAAATATTAATTAATTATATTATCAAATAATATTATAACTATATTATAGCAATTGTCAAATAGTAATATTATTATTTAATATTTTAAGATTAAATTTTATTTTTATTTGACAATTGTATTTATATTGCAGGTCTAAAAAAAAAGAGAAGTTAAAACTTCTCTTTTTAGAAAAAATATCAAGTGCAACAGTATTTGTTGCGTATATTATTGGTTTAATTTGTTTAAATTGTTTTGTTTAAATTAAGCATTTTGAGCTCTTCTTTTGGTGTTTCGAGAATTTTTTTTAATTTCTTTATTTTTTCTGTATCGTAATTTAAAGATGTTTGAATTATTTTTTCTATTTGTAGTTTTTCATTTTTTTGGTCTTTCAGTTTTTTGGCGAGTGCTTTTAATTTTATACTTATAGCTTCTTTTGGAGATTTTTGATTTAAAGACCTTAATTCTCCAGATTCATTTTCAAAATTTTCAGAGCCTTCTTTTAGATCGGTGTAGCTTTTTACTTTTGAATCAGGTGGATTAACAGCATATAAGATGAAAAATAAAGTCAATATTGCTGTAATTATGTTAAGCTTAATTTTATTTAGTTTATTTTTTGGCAAAACAATCCCTCTATTATTCATAAGTTAAAATTGATTTTTATTGATTTTAATACAAAATAATAAACTGCATTGCAAGATTTGCCGAATAACAATATTATTATTTAATATTAAAAGTTTTTTTCAATATCAACCTTCCTTTAGTACGACTCCACCACTACACATACACCACCAATTAGTAGTGTATGTGATCACAACAGGTTTTTAGCGGTGTTCTAATATTGTTTAAAATTTGCATACTTTTATCCGAATCTAATTTATATTCGTATCCAATCCTTATTACTTCTCCCAGAATTTTTCCATTAGTTCTACATCCTCCTGTATTTTTGTCATATTCGTCAATAATGTTGTCTACGGTTTTTATCCATGAATTTCTCTCTTGTATTAGTTTTTCAAAATTTTCTTGAATCTCTTTTACTGTTTTTGTTCTAAAATTAAACATTAAGCGTCTTTGCTCGTCTTTAGTTAAAAGATTAACAGCACTTTCAAATGCTTCTTGGATTTTAAATCCTGTCCAAAAAATTGAACCAATAAGTTGGTAATGGTAGCCAGTTGAGCTTGATGTTTGTGCAAGTATTGTGGCTAATTTTTTGATTTTATTTTCATCATAATTTAAAGATGAATAAAATAATCTTCTAATCCGATTTTCTTTTAACATGAAATCAATATTCATGTCTTTTTTTTCTGGGAATGTGGTTTTGTTTATTCCAAATTGATCAGTAGGTTCGATTTTTTGAATATCTATGTTTATTGTTTGAGTAAACGTTGCAATATTTGGTCCTATTTTGTTAATCAATTTTTCATTTTCATCAAACTCTTGTGCAATTTTTTGAATTATCTTTTCTTTTTCATTTGTAAAGAACTGGCTTTGTTGTAAGTTTTGAATATTTTTTTTAACTTCATATTTTTTAACTTCAATATGGTTTGGTTGTAATTCACTTGTTGATTCTGTGTTGTTTGATTTAGAATAAAAAGAGCATGAGAACAGTAAAGTTATTTGAAACAGGCTCAATATTTTCCAAATTCTGTTTTTCTTCAAAACGTAATCCTTTAAAAAAATTAATCATTAGTTTTATTTGGCAAGCTCAATATTTTTGATTTCTAATATAAATGTATTTCAATTTGTTTAATTTTCAATGTTTATTTTATCTTTTTAAAATACAAATTAATAAATTAATTATTTAAAATATTTTCTTTTTTAAAAAAAGCTTAAGTTAATTATTTAAAATATTTCGTTTGGTTTTTTGAATTTGTTAGCAATGTAATTAGAGTATTAATTTTGAAAATTTTTGCCAGTAGCCTTGTTTTTGCTTTCAATTGAGTTATACTTTTCATGTGTTATTTTATAATAATAAATCTAACTATTATGAAATAACACCGTTCTCCCCATTTTAATGCAAAATCTAAGCATTTAATATTTATTAAAAGCCTTTTGTTTTTAAGGTTATTTTTAATTAAAAAAGTTAATTATTTGTTTTTATATAAATTTGTATTGATTCTAATTTAGTTATGTTTTAAAATATTAAAAATAAATGTTTAAATAAGGAGAATTAACAATGACTAAAATATTTAGTAATTTAATAATTAACGGATTATTGTTCGGATTTGTAAGTTTAAATGTGTTTGCAGATTCTAACAATGTAAATATTCTCAAGTCTCAATCCAATGTTTTAGAACAACCAGAGCAAAAAGATGACAAAAAATTAGAGCAAAAAGATGACAAAAGCTTGGCCCAAAAAGATCAGGTTAATCAAGCTTTAGATACTATTAACAAGGTAACAGCAGATGTTTCTAGTAAATTAGAGGAAGTTAGAGAATCATCTCTTGAATTGGTAGAATCAAATGATGCAGGGGTAGTTAAAAAGTTTGTAGGTTCAATGTCTTTAATATCAGATGTTGCTAAAGAGACCGTTGTTGCATCACAAGAAGCAACTGTTGTGGCAAAGTGTTCAGGAATGGTTGCTGAGGATGCAAACAAGGTTGTTGAAATGTCTAAAAAGGCTGTTCAAGAAACCCAAAAAGCTGTTTCTGTTGCCGGTGAAGCAACATTTTTAATAGAGAAGCAAATAATGTCAAATAAATCTCCAAATAATAAGGAATTGGAATTGACAAAAGAAGAATTTGCTAAAGTGGAGCAAGTTAAAGAAACTTTAATGGCTTCTGAAAGAGCTTTAGATGAAACAGTTCAAGAGGCTCAAAAAGTTCTCAATATGGTTAATGGTTTAACTCCATCAAATAAGGATCAAGTAGTAGCAAAAAAAGATGTTGCAAAGGCTATTTCTAATGTTGTGAAGGTAGCTCAAGGTGCAAGAGATCTTACAAAAGTAATGACTATTTCTTTATATATGAGATAGTTAGATATACAGATTTATAAATAATTAGAGGTTAAAGTAAAAAGGTTTGAAGCTAATTATATTAGTTTCTGCCTTTTTTATTTTGATAAGGCCAATATTAATCTCTCTATTAAGGTTGCTCTTAGATATAATATTTTCGTTTTGAATTTTTACATTTTGAATATTTACATTCTTAACTAATAAATTTATCTTAAGTAAAGAGAATTAATTTCTGAATAAAGAATATAAATTTTGGATAACGAGTTTTAAAGCTTATTGATTTTATGGGAAGATGGTGGGAGATATGGTTAAGATAGCAAGGATTTCTTATCGAGGAGAGAGTGTTAAAAGAAAAGATGAGAAACTTATTAATTTATTTAATAAGCAATGAGCACATAGATTTATTGGATCAGGTAGTTTTTGTAGTTTCACATTAAAGCCCCAATATTTGTTGCAAGGCAATGGATAATGAGCATGGATCCGAAAAGGATTAATGAAAAGTTTGTGGATGCTAAAGCTTAACAAGAGAGGAATTTAAACATCCCTTGAGAGGAAAACCTAAAGTGTCAAATTTCTAACAATATATCCAAAAGGTGAGTTTAATTTTTTTGAAAAATTATCAAACAAAATAAAGCATTATCAAAAATATTCTATGAGCTTTATCAAGATATGATCAATTCTGATATTCCAAAAGAACTCTCAAGAATAGTTTGATTTTCTCATGAAGAGATAATAGCAATTATTAATGCTTTGGATTTAAATAGGCTTAGTATGGATGCTGAAAAATTGGACTTATTAAAATATAAACTAGTATTAGTATAAACCAGAAATTGATTGATTTTTAAGCGCCTATTTATCATTTTATTCAGCTATTGAATATTATACTTTCGGACAAAAATTAATTTTTTAGCATAAAGTGTAATATTCAAAAGACAGTTTAAATTATAAATTAAATAAGTAACGTAAAAGCCATTAAAATAAGAGTTTATTAGTATACTAATAAACTCTTATTT